>JBDSBD010000190.1:0-5439 GCA_039921765.1 Burkholderiaceae bacterium | reverse complement strand
CTTCGTCGATCTCGTCGAGCAGCAGCCGCGTGATGGCACTCAGGCGGGCCTCGGTGTAGCGCATCGCCGCGGCACCGTCGCCATCGCGCGAGCCGAAGTTGCCCTGGCCGTCGATCAGCGGGTAGCGCTGCGAGAAGTCCTGCGCCATCCGCACCATCGCGTCGTAGGCGGCGTAGTCGCCATGCGGATGGAACTTGCCGAGCACGTCGCCGACGACACGGGCGCTCTTCACCGCCTTCGGCCCGTTCGCGCTCGTGAACGCCAGTCCCATGCGCTCCATCGAATACAGGATGCGGCGCTGCACCGGCTTTTGGCCGTCACACACATCGGGCAGCGCGCGGCCCTTCACGACCGAGAGCGCGTACTCGAGATAGGCCCGCTCGGCATAGGTGGCGAGTGCGACCGCGTCGCCGGAGTGGTCAGTGGGAGGAGCAGGCGGGTCGAAGAGATCGGGTTCGTTGGTCATGCGGTATCGGCGCCTCAAGCAAGCGGCGCGTTCAGATCAATGGGCGCGGCAGGCCGGCGCGGACGCACGCCCGAGCGGCCCCCACGCGGGTTGCGGATTCATCGGGGCGCGACACCGGTGCGTGCCACGTGTTCATGCTCCAGCATCGCCATCACGATCAGCGAGTCGAAGCCCTCGCCGGTTCGCACGCTCTCGCGCAGACGGCCTTCCTCGACGAAGCCTTCGCTGCGGTAGAGGGCCTGCGCGCGCGTGTTCAGCCCCTTCACGTCGAGCCAGAAACGGTGCGCACCGAGGTCGCGAAACGCCATCTGCGCGAGCAGCCGGATGCAGGAGCGCCCGACACCTGCGCCCTGCGCGGCGGGCTGCAGCACGATGCGCTTGAGCTCGATCGAGCGGTGCGGGTTGCGGCAGCCCTGCAGGATCGCAAATCCCGCCGACGCATAGTCGGTGCCGGCTTCGACGATGAAGTGACGAAAGTCGGGGAAGCGGATCGCGCCTTCGTGCTGGGTCCGCTCCCAGGGCGTGATGAACGGCCGGTTCGCGCTGTCTTGCTCGACCGAGATCACGAAGTCGAGATCGGAGCTCATGGTCGGGCGCAGGCGCACTTGGGGTGCCGCGAGGTTCGTGCTCATGCGCGCAGCTCCGGCCACGGTGTACAGGACGTCACAGGCGTCGTCATCAGACATCCACCTCGACATCGTCGCCGTGCAGCTCCATCAGCTCGCGCCGGGCCTGGGCCTCGCCCTTGCCCATCAGCTTGGTCAGCGACGCAACCGTCGCGGCGAAGCCCTGGGCCGCAAAGCCGACCTGAAGCAGCCGGCGCGTCTCGGGGTTCAGGGTCGTGTCCCACAACTGCTCGGCGTTCATCTCGCCCAGACCCTTGAAGCGGTCGATGCTCCAGGAACCCTCGCGCGCGCCTTCCTTGCGGAGTTTGTCGAGCGCGGCGCCGAGCTCGCCCTCGTCGAGCGCGTAGATCTTGGCCGCCGCACGTTTGCCGCGCGCCGGCGCGTCGAGCCGGAACAACGGCGGCTTGGCCACATAGATGTGGCCGGCCTCGATCAGCCTCGGAAAGTGGCGAAAGAACAGTGTCAGCAACAGCACCTGGATGTGCGAGCCGTCGACATCGGCGTCGCTCAGGATGCAGATCTTGCCGTAGCGCAACCCCGAAAGGTCGGGCGCGTGGCCCTCGACATACGGGCCCGGGCCGTGCGGGTCGACGCCGATCGCCACCGAGATGTCGTGGATCTCGTTGTTGGCGAACAGCCGGTCGCGCTCGACCTCCCAGGCGTTGAGCACCTTGCCGCGCAGCGGCAGGATCGCCTGCGTCTCCTTGTCGCGGCCCATCTTGGCGCTGCCGCCGGCCGAGTCGCCCTCCACCAGGAACAGCTCGTTGAACTTCAGGTCGCGGCTCTCGCAATCGGTGAGCTTGCCCGGCAGAACCGCCACGCCCGAGCCCTTGCGCTTCTCGACCTTCTGCGATGCGCGCTGACGTGTCTGGGCCTGGCGGATCACGAGCTCGGCGAGCTTCTTGCCCAGCTCGACATGCTGGCTCAGCCACAGCTCGAGCGCCGGCTTGACGCACGCCGACACGAGGCGCAGCGCGTCGCGCGAGTTCAGGCGCTCCTTGATCTGGCCCTGGAATTGCGGGTCGAGCACCTTGGCCGACAGCACGAAGCTGGCGCGCGAGAACACGTCTTCGGGCATCAGCTTCACGCCCTTGGGCTGCAGCGAGTGCAGGTCGATGAAGCCCTTGACCGCACCGAACAGCCCGTCCTTCAGCCCCGACTCGTGGGTGCCACCGGCCACCGTCGGGATCAGATTCACGTAGCTCTCGCGCACCGGCGCACCGTCCTCGGTGAATGCCAGCACCCAGGCAGCGCCCTCGCCTTCGGCGAAACTCTCGCGCCCCGACGAATCCTCGCCGCCATCGTGGTAGCGCGCGCCTTCGAACAACGGGATCAGCGCATCGGCGGGAAGCGTCTGCAGCAGGTAGTCGCGCAGACCGCCCTGGTAGAGCCAGCTTTGCCGCTCGGGCTCGCCGGCGCCGCTCTTTTCGATGGTCAGTGTCACGGTCACGCCGGGCAACAGCACCGCCTTGCTGCGCAGCAGGTGAATCAGGTCGGCGCGCGGCAGCTCGGCAGTCTCGAAGTACTTCGGGTCGGGCCAGGCGCGCACCGTGGTGCCGCATCTTCGGTCGGCACCGGTCGCCTTGCGCAGCTGCAGTGGCTCGGCCACGTCACCGTGCGCAAACGCGAGCGAGGCAACCTTGCCGTCACGCCAGACCGTGACTTCGAGGCGACTCGCCAGCGCGTTGGTCACACTCACGCCCACACCGTGCAGGCCGCCCGAGAAGCTGTAGGCACCACACGCGCCCTTGTCGAACTTGCCGCCGGCATGCAGTCGCGCGAACACGATCTCGATCACCGACACCCGTTCCTCGGGGTGCAGCCCGAACGGGATGCCGCGGCCGTCGTCTTCCACACTGATCGAGCCGTCGCCGTACAAGGTCACGTCCAGGCGCGTGCCGAAGCCGGCGAGTGCCTCGTCGGCGGCGTTGTCGATGACCTCCTGCACCACGTGGAGCGGGTTGTCGGTGCGGGTGTACATGCCGGGGCGCTGCTTGACGGGCTCAAGGCCCTTGAGAACCCGGATCGAGTCTTCGGCGTAGGCGCTGTGAGTTCGGCTCGCTGGCTTGGAGGATGGGCGGGTGGTGGTCATGGGCGCGGATTCTAGGAGCCTGCACCCGCCCGGCACGTGGTAGTGCGCGCGGCGCGCACGGGCGCGGCAGGTCGTCGTGAAGCCGACCCACCGGCTCGTGGTCCTGCGCGCAGCATGCAGGGACGAGAGCCGAACGGGCGGGCTCGCCAGCGCGCGGCGCCGAGTTTGGCTAAAGTTCGCCGATGTCCGTTTCGCCCGCACGCCCGACGCTGTCGATGACCCAGGTGCTGCTGTGCGGCGCCGCGATCGTGACCCTGTCGATGGGCATCCGCCATGGCTTCGGGCTCTGGCTCCAGCCGGTCACGATGGATCGCGGCTGGAGCCGCGAGACCTTTGCGCTTGCGCTCGCGGTGCAAAACCTTGCCTGGGGTGTTGCCGGGCCGTTCGCCGGGGCGCTCGCCGACCGCTTCGGCGCGTTCCGCGTGCTGGCCTGGGGCAGCCTGCTGTACGCGGGCGGGTTGGTGCTGATGGGCCTGGCGACCTCGGGTGCGGCCTTCATGGGCAGCGCCGGCATCATGATCGGGATGGCCCAGGCGGGCACGACCTACGCGGTGATCTACGGCGTGATCGGCCGCAGTGTCGCGCCCGAAAAACGCAGCTGGGCAATGGGCGTGGCGGCGGCGGCCGGCTCGTTCGGCCAGTTCCTGATGGTGCCGGTCGAGAACTGGCTGATCGGCGGCTTCGGCTGGCAGAACGCGCTGTTCGTGCTCGGCTGCCTGGCGCTGGCGATCGTGCCGCTGGCCTTTGGCCTGAAGGAGCCTGCCCATGCGCCGGCTGGCCGGTCACACCAGAGCCTGCTCGGCGCACTGCGTGAGGCCTTCGTCTACCGCAGTTTCCAGCTGCTGATGGCAGGCTACTTCGTCTGCGGCTTCCAGCTCGCCTTCATCGGCATCCACATGCCGAGCTACCTGAAGGATCACGGTCTGACGCTGAATGTGGCGACCGTGGCGCTGGCGCTGATCGGCCTGTTCAACGTGTTCGGCACCTACGCGGCCGGCGCCCTGGGCGAGCGGATGCCCAAGCGCTACATCCTGTCGACGATCTACTTCCTGCGCGCGATCGCGATCACGGTCTTTCTGCTCGTGCCACTCACGCCGATGAGTGTCTACGTGTTCGCCTCGGCGATGGGGCTGCTGTGGTTGTCGACAATTCCTCCCACCAACGCAGCGATCGCGCAGATCTTCGGCGTGCAGTATCTGTCGATGCTCAGTGGCTTCGTGTTCCTGAGCCACCAGATCGGCAGCTTCCTCGGGGTTTGGCTCGGCGGCAAGCTGTTCGACGCGACCGGCAGCTACGACGTGGTCTGGTGGCTCGCGGTCGCGCTCGGTGTGTTCGCCGGCCTCGTCAACCTGCCGGTGCGTGAGCACGCGATCGCGCGCGCGGCGCCGGTGCCGGCATGAAGCTGATGCGCAGTGCGGCCTGGCTCGGTATCGGCCTGGTGCTGGTCGCGGTGTTCGCCGCCTACCTGCGGCCCGACGTCGCGATGACGCTCGCCGCCCAGCTCTGGAGCTGCTTCTGACATGAATGTGATCGTGATCACCGGCGCCTCGGACGGCATCGGTGCCGAGCTGGCACGGCAGTGGGCGGTGCGAGGTCGAGGCGACGTCGCGCTCGTGCTCGCCGCGCGCCGGGTCGACAAGCTCGAGGCGCTTGCCGTGCAATGTCGCGCGCAGGGCGCTCAGGTGCTGGTTCAGCGCTGTGATGTCAGTGTGCAAGCCGACTGCCTCGCACTGATCGACGCCGGCGTGCGCGCCTTCGGCCGCATCGACACCCTTGTCAACAACGCCGGCATGTCGGCCCACGCGCGGCTCGCCGACGTGACCGATCTCGCCTGGTACGAGGCACTGATGCGCGTCAATCTGTGGGGCAGCGTGTGGTGCACGCACGCCGCACTGGCGCACCTGCGGGCGAGCCGCGGACGCCTGGTGGCGGTGGCCAGCCTGGCCGGGTTGGTCGGCGTGCCGGGCCGCACGGCCTACGGCAGCACCAAGTTCGCGATGGTCGGCTTCTTCGAGGCACTGCGCGTCGAACTGCTCGGTGCGGGCGTCAGCGTGACGATCGCGTACCCGGGCGTGGTGGCCACCGAGATTCGGCGCCGCGGCTTCAACGCTGCCGGACAGCCGGCCGGGATCAGCGGCCTCGACGAGACCGGCGCGATGAGCGTCGAGACCTGCGCGCGGCTGATCATCGAAGGCACGCAGCGGCGCCGCCGCAACATCGTGATGTCCGCGCGAGGCAAGCTCGGGCGCTGGATG
>JBDSBD010000189.1:0-3889 GCA_039921765.1 Burkholderiaceae bacterium | reverse complement strand
GCCGGCCGACGACGCTGCGGCACTGCGGCTTGCGGAACAGCCGCCGGCTGACGACGCCGCGGCGCTGCAACTCGCGGATCAGGCGTCGCCCGAAGCCCGGAAGGTCAACCCCTGGCGCATCTACGGTGAGGTGGCGGCGTCGCGCGGCTGGCTGCGATCGCCGGCATCGACGGGCGACGGCGTGCGCGCGTCGCTCGACCTGCGCTACGACGCGACCCTTGCACACGGACTGCGCGCCGTGCTGTCGGACCGGCTCGATCTGGTGCACGACAACTCGCAGCCGGACCAGCACAACGTCAATGCGCTGCGCGAGGCGTATGTGAGCTGGAAGTTCCGCCCTGACACGGCCGTGGATCTGGGGCGTGTGAACGTGCGCCATGGCGCGGCCTGGGGCTACAACCCGACCGACTACTTCAAGGGCGGCGCGCTGCGCTCGATCGCCTCGCCCAACCCGGCGAGCCTGCGCGAGAACCGGCTCGGGACGGTGATGGTGCAGGCCCAGAAGGTCTGGAGCGGGAGTTCGTTCACGGCGGCATTGGCGCCCAAGCTCGCCAGCGCACCGAGCGATGCCGCCGAGTCGCTCGATCTCGGCGCGACGAACCCGCACACCCGGTGGTTGCTCGCCGCGAGCCACAACGTCGGCGCCGGATTCAGTCCACAGTTGCTGCTGCACGGTGGCGACGACACGCCGCCTCAGGTGGGCCTCAACGTTTCAGGCCTGCTCAACAGCGCCACCGTCGGCTTCTTCGAGCTCAGCGCCGGCAAGGGCCGGTCGCTGCGCGCGCAGGCACTGAATCTGACCGAGCTCGAGGCGTGGCAACAGCGCGCCGCGCTGGGCTTGACGCTGACGACGTCGTTCAACCTGTCGCTGACCGCCGAGGCCGACTACAGCAGCGCGGCCCCGAACCGGGCGGAGTGGGACACGCTGCGCACCAGCGCGCCGCTCGCCGCGCTGCGTTTTCTCGGCGCGGCGCAGTCCCTCCAGGAGCTGCCGACACGCCGTGGCGCGTTCTTCTACGCGACCTGGCGCGATGCGTTCGTCCGCCGCCTCGACCTGTCGGGCTTCGTGCGTCAGGACCTCGTGACCCACAGCCGTGTGCAATGGCTCGAAACCCGCTACCACTGGGACCAGGCCGATCTGGCCTTGCAGTGGCAGGCGTATTCGGGCAAGGCGGATACGGTGTACGGCTCGGTGCCGCGAAAGCGCATGGTGGAGTTGTCGCTGCGGCTCTACTTCTGAGGTTGCGCCGCAGGGGGTGGGGGCATGAAGCGCCGGACCCTGTGTTGGGTGCCGCACGCGGCGTGCCACTCGACGGGGTTCGATGATGGCAAGCATCGCCGACAACCAGGCTCGGCCGTGACATCCATCAGACCCGAACCGGCACCGCTGGCCCGGGTTGGCCGGGCCTTGTCTGGAGCGGAAGCGGTCGCGAGTGAGCCCGGCTTGCCCGTGGCAGGCCAGGCGCAAGGCGTCGTCTGCAGGCGTTCAGCTGCGCCGCTTCAACAGCGCATTCAGCAAGATCGCCCCGAAGGTCGCGGTGCCGATTCCGCCCAGCGCAAACGCGCCCGGCCCGGTGCCGAACTTCAAGGTGAAGTCGCCGGTGCCGAGCACCAGCGTGACCGCGGCGACGATCAGGTTGGTGTTGTTGGAAAAATCGACGCGGTTGTCGACCCAGATCTTCGCGCCGGCGATCGCGATGAGGCCGAACACGACGATCGAGATGCCGCCCATCACGGCCAGCGGAATGGTCAGGATCAGTGCGCCGAACTTGGGGCTGAAGCCGAACAGGATCGCAATCAGCGCGGCCACGACGAACATCGCGGTCGAGTAGATCTTGGTCGCGGCCATCACGCCGATGTTCTCGGCGTAGGTGGTCACGCCGGTGCCGCCGGAGGCACCGGAGACCATGGTCGCCACGGCGTCGCCGGCGAAGGCGCGGCCCACGTAGCGGTCCAGGTTGCGCCCGGTCATCGCGCTCACCGCCTTGATGTGGCCGAGGTTCTCGGCCACCAGGATCACCGCCACCGGCGCGATCAGCAGCATCGCCTTGGCCTCGAACACCGGCGAAACGAAGTGCGGCAACCCGATCCAGGCGGCGTTGGCGATCAGGCTCAGGTCGATCGGCTTGCCCAGGCCCAGGCCGTTGGTGAGCACCGCGTAGATCACGCTCGCCAGGGCGAGCCCGGCCAGGATCAGCAGGCGCTGCAGCATGCCGCGGGTGTAGACCGCGACCAGCGCAACGCTGACGAAGGTGGCGGCCTGCATCCAGGCGTCGAACGCGGTCGGCGCCATGTTCTTGACCGGGATGCTCGCCAGGTTCAGTCCGATCACCGCGACCACCGCGCCGGTCACGACCGGCGGCATCAACGCCTCGATCCAGCTGGTGCCGATGCCCATCACGATCAGGCCGATCAGCAGGTAGACGGCGCCGCAGGCGACGATGCCGCCGAGCGCGAGCCCGAGATTCGGGTTCGGGCCCTGGCCGGCATAGCCGGTGGCCACGATCACGACGCCGATGAAGGCGAAGCTCGAGCCGAGGTAGCTCGGCACCTTGCCGCCCACCATCACGAAGAAGATCAGGGTGCCGATGCCGCTCATCAGGATCGCGAGGTTCGGGTCGAACCCCATCAGGATCGGCGCCAGCACGGTCGAGCCGAACATCGCGATCACGTGCTGGATGCCCAGGGCGGTGGTCTGTGGCCAGGGCAGGCGCTCGTCGGGCGCGACCACCGTGCCGTGCGTGGCGGCGACTTCGCGCCATCGAGGGAGCAGGCTCATCGAAAGGACTCCTTGTTGTGGTGACCCGGGGCTCGCGCCGAGCCCGGCGAGCGCGAGTGTAGGGTCGCGCCGGTATCATTACCTCCGTATTGACGTTAACGTAAACGTCACATGGAGACCCCCGCCGATGCAACCCGCTGATGACGCCTACGTGCAGCGCACCTTCGAATCGTTTGCGCGCCAGAACGCGATGGCGACGCTGGGCGCCACGCTCGAGTCGGTCGCGCCCGGGCGCGTAGTGATCGCGATGCAGCACCGGGAGTCGCTGACCCAGCAGCACGGTTTCATCCATGCCGGCATGCTGGCTGCGGCGCTCGATTCGGCCTGCGGCTACGCGGCGTTTTCACTGATGCCCCTGGACGCCGCAGTGCTCACGATCGAGTTCAAGATCAACCTGCTCGCGCCGGCGCGCGGACCGCGCTTTCGCTTCGAGGGCCTGGTCGTCAAGCCGGGCCGCACGATCAGCGTGGTCGATGGGCGGGCCCTGCAGCTCGATGCGGACGGGTCGAATGAAAAACTGGTGGCCACGATGAGCGCCACCGTGATGACGGTGCGCGGGCGCGAGGTGCTGAAGCACTGACCCGTCGGCGCACCGAACTGCGCACCGATGCCACTTTGAAGCCAAACCCCACGATCCAAGGAGCTCTCGCATGAACAACCTGCCCGGTCTGAATCACCAGCTCGGTGACGACATCGACGCGTTGCGCGACGCGGTGCGCAACTTTGCGCAAAGCGAGATCGCGCCGCGCGCCACCGAGATCGATGCGAGCGACCAGTTTCCGATGGACCTGTGGCGCAAGATGGGCGCGCTGGGCGTGCTCGGCATCACCGTGAGCGAGGAGTACGGCGGCGCCGCGATGGGCTACCTCGCGCACATGGTGGCAATGGAGGAGATCTCGCGCGCCTCGGCCTCGGTGGGCCTGTCCTACGGCGCGCACAGCAACCTGTGCGTGAACCAGATCAAGCGCAACGGCAGTGATGCCCAGCGCCGGAAGTACCTGCCCCGGCTGATCAGCGGCGAGCATGTCGGCGCCCTCGCGATGAGCGAGCCGGGCGCCGGCTCCGACGTCATCAGCATGAAGCTCGAGGCCCAGGACAAGGGCAGCCATT
>JBDSBD010000188.1:0-5989 GCA_039921765.1 Burkholderiaceae bacterium | reverse complement strand
CTTCGAGGCGCAGCGTGCCGTTGCCGGCCTTGGCCCTGAAGTGTTCGATCCGGGCGGTGCTGCAGCGCAGGCTGATCGAGACGTCGCCGTCGGTCACATTCACGCCCTGGAGAAAGTTGCGCGCCGCGAGCCGTGTGCCGCGAACCTCGCCGGTGTACTCGGGCGCGCCGAAGCTGCCGCCGATGCTGGCGCTGGCGCGCAAGGCGCCATCGAGGCGCCAACCCGGCGGCACCCAGTTGCCCCAGGTGCCCAGGCTCGCCACCTGGAGCTCGAGCACGCCTTCGATGGGCGTGTTGGCGGCCGGCCAGCTCGCCTGGGGCGAGGTCCGCGCCACCACGGCGCCGGCGGCCACGCCGAGCGTCTTGCCGGCGAGCGCCTGCGTGAAGCTCCATACGCCGTTTTCGGCGTTGAGGGCCAGGCGCAGGTCGGTGAGGCCGAGCGCCTGCGTGCCGAGCTCGTCGGTCACGGTGAGATCGCCACCGCGACGCTCGAGCACCACGTCGGCGCTGAAGGTCGGGGCGCTGTGCAGCTTCAGGTGCCCGCCCACGCTCAGATCGCCGCCCCAGCCGAAGTCGGCCTGCACGCGTGCCAGCAGCGGGGCGACGCGCAACGGCTCGATCTCGGCCTCGGCGTCGATCTGCGCAAATCCGCCCGGTCCCGTGGCCGCTTGCCAGGCGATGCGGCTCCAGCGCAACACGCCGCCCAGCACGTCGGCCCGTCCCGGTTGCACGGTGACGCGTGCCGGCCCGCCGGCCCACATGAACTCCAGGCCCATGTTGGCGCTGGACAGCAGCGGCGCGCCAGCGGCGACATTGCGGCGCAGTTCGATCTGCTCGACGCTGCCGCGCCAGCCGCTGATGCCCAGGGTGCCCGTTTCGACCAGACCGCCGCGGGCCCGCAGCAAGGCGGTCGTGCGTGCGCCGCGCGTCGACGCCGCAGGGCTCGATGCCACTGGCGCCGGCGCGGGAGCCGCTCCCGCCGTCTCGGTACGCGTGCCGGGCTTGGCTTGGGCACCCGCGCCGGTGATCGGTGCGCCCGCACCCGCACCTGCACCCGGCGGAAGCGGCTGCAGGATCTCGGTCCAGGCCGGCGGCAGTGCCTTGGAGATGGCACTCAGCTCCAGCGCGTGAGCTCGGGCGGTGCCGGTGAGCCGCAGTTGGGCCGATTCGAGCACCGGCGTGGGCTTGCCACCTTGGGCCCACGTGGCCTGCGCCAGCGAGGCGCTGGCATCCAGCGGCGCGCCGGCTGCGGTGCCGACGCTCCAGCGCGCCTGGGCTTGCTGCACGCCGGCCGCGCCGACGCGCAACGCGCTCGCTTCGAGCCGACCCTCACTCGCGATCTCGGGCCAGCGGCCGGTGATGCGCGCGCTTGCACTCAGGCGCCCCGCGAGGCCGGCCGTCGCGCCGGGCACCTGGAACAGATCGAGCAGCGGCGCAAGGCGCTCCAGTGCGGCGGCGTCGACGCGCAGGTCCAAGGTGTCCGAGGCGCCCGGCCCGCGCGTGGCAAGCCGGGCCTCGGCGTGCACGCGGTTGCCGCCGGCGTCGAGCGTCAGGGTCGGCAGCGCCTGGCTGCCGTCGCCGCTGCCAGCCAGCGTGGCCGTGCCGTGCAGCGGCACGCCGGCGAGCACGCTCTCGGCCAGCGTGATGTTGGCGAGCATGCCGCCCGCGGGGCCACGCAGCGCGGCTGGCAACGCCGCCAGCGGGCCGGCGAGCGCGGCGGGTGGCACGCTCAGGTTGATGCTCGCCTTCGCATTCAGGCGGCTTGGCCCGCGTGCAACCGTTGGCGCCGAGCGCCCGACCCACCACACGGTGGGGTCGAAATCCACCAGCGAGGCTTCGGCCTTCACGACCCAGGGCGCCGTGGCCGCTGCGCGGCTGAACTGGCCCGACAGCGCGGCGCGCGCATTGCCGGCCTGTGCCAGAAACTGGTGCAGCTCGATGCGCTGCGCGTTGAAGCGGCCGTCGAGCGCGAGCTTCACCGCGCGCACCGGGCCGCGCGGGCCGAGCGTGCCGCTGAGCTCGGCCTTCACGTCGACGCTGGCGCCGTCGCTGGCGGCGCCGCCAAAGCCGCGGCCCGACAGGCGCACCGGGCCACTCAGTTCGAGCGCGGCGGCGCGCGCGTCGAGCCGATCCGGCTGCACGCCGTGCAGCGCGGCCTCGAGGTCCCAACGGTCGCGGGTCCAGTGTCCTTCGCCGGTGATGCGGCCGGCGCTCGTCCGTGGGGTGCCGAGTTCGACATCGAGTCGGCGCAGGCTCAGGTTGTCGACGTCGTCGGGGCGGCCCGCGACGTCGAGTGCGAGCGTGCGCAGTGGCAAGCGGCCTTCGTTCCAGCGCCCGGGTTGGGCGTTCTTCAGTTCGATCGACACCGTGGCGGGTTGCTCCCGGCCTTGGCTCGTGACCACCGCCTGACCACTGAGCGAGGTGGCCGGCAGCGTGCTGGCAAGCGCCGACAGGTCCAGGCCCTGCGTGCTCGCATGCAGCGCGCCGATCGGCCAGGCCGCGAACGGGTGCAGCGTGGCCTGCAGCGCCAGCGTCTGCGCAGTTTGTGTCGGCCCGGCGCTGGCCCGCAGGTCGGCCTGCAGGGCCGGGGCATCGAGCGGGCCGGCGAGGGCAAGCGTGGCGCTCCAGGCCGGCAGCGTGGCCGAGGCGGCGTCGCTCGGTGCGAGCCTGGCCTGAACGTCGAGTGCCATCGGCGCGTGCGTGACGACGCGGGCGTTGGCACTCAGGCGCAGAAGGTCCCACGCGAGCGACACCTGCTCGATGCGGTGCTCGCGGCCGCCGGACGCGCTCAGATGGATGCGTGCCTGCAAGTCGCGCAGCGGCTGCGTGCCGAGCGCGGCAAGATGCAGTTCGCCGATGCGCAGCATGCCGATCTCCACTTCGATCGGCAACGCGAGACCGGCCGGTTTTTGCAGCGCTTGCGATGGCGCCTTCGGCCCGGGCCCGGGCGTCAGATCGACGCGGCGCGCGTGCAGGTCGGCGAGCCGGACATGGATCCACAGCGGGCGCGTGCCGCGCTCGACGTTCAGTCCGCTCCAGCCCAGGCCGGCGAGCGCAAGAGCGCTGGCGTCGGGCAGCGTCACCGTCAGGCGCTCGACCTCGAAGTCGCCGAGCAGCGCGCCCTTCGGTCCCTCCGCCTGCACGCCCGGCAGCGCCGACAACAGCCACGCGGTGCCGCGCTCGCTGCGCAGCGTCCAGACCAGTGCGGCCGCTGCGGCAGCAACGAGCAGCCCGAGCGCGAGCAGGGTCGCGCCGACGCCGCGCAAGACCCGATGTCGACGCGGCCGCGCTGGCGGCGCAGGGGGTGAGGGAGCCGGCTGCGGCGGCGTGCCCATCAGAACGCGATCCCCATGCTCAGGTGGACGCGAAACTGGCGCACGTCCTGACCATAGGCCAGGTCCACGCGCAGCGGTCCGACGGGGCTGCGCCAGCGCAGGCCGACGCCATAGCCGAAAGCGGGGCGCAACTCGCTCCAGCGCTCGGCGGCGTTGCCGGCATCGACGAACGCAGCCCACCAGAGTGACGGGTACTTCGGTGAAATCGGCCGCGCAATCTCGGCACTGCCGGTCAGCAAGGTGCGCCCGCCGGTGACCACGCCATTCACGCGCGGCCCGAGTGTGCGGTAGCCATAACCACGCACCGAGTCGTCGCCGCCGGCGCGGAACAGGAGGGTCTCGGGCACGCCGATCACGTTTTTCGTGAAGACCTGGCCGGCCTCGACGCGCACGGTCGAGAACCAGTCGCCACCGAGTGGCCGGTACCAGGTCAGCCGGCCGTAGGTGCGCACGAACGGGCCGCGTGCGTCTTCGCGCGCGCCTTGCACGGTCTGGTGACCGCGGCCGTAGCCGAGCGCGAGTTGCGGCGCCATCGTGATGCCGTCGGTGGGCAGCAGCACGTTGTCGAGATCACGGAACACCCAGTGGTAGTTGAAGCTCGCGGCATCGGCGCTGCTGGAGAGCGTGCCGCCACGGAGCCGCGCCTGCGCGAGCTCGGCGAAGTACAGGCGCTCGATGCTCGGCGTGTCCTGGGTGCGTCCGACCCGCACCGACGAGGAGAACAGGGTCTGGTCGTCAGTGCGCAGCTCCGAGGCCGCGCCGGAGATCAGGTTGCGATACAGGCCTTCGAGCGGGTACGAGGTGAGTTCGCCCTCCCATGATTTCAGGGCGGGACCCAGCTCGATCTTGTTGTGCGCGATCCAGCGGCTGCCGAACGCGCGGCGGTGATAGTGCTCGAGCGAGGTGCGTGGCCCGGTGTTGGCGCTGTAGCCCACGCCGAACGTGGCCTGCTGCAGCGGCAACTCCTTGACGCGCACCCGCACCGGTGCCGCGCTGGCGCTGGCCGGGTCGGCGTCGAGCACGACCAGCGCGCCTTCGAACAGGCCGATTCTCTGGATGCGCTCCTGGAAGTCGAGCAGCAGCTTCTCGCTGTAGGGCGTACCGGGCGTGAAGTTCGAGAGTCGGCGCACCGCCTCGGCGTCGTAGCGCTCCAGGCCCTCGACGCGAATGGCGCCGAGGCGAAACAGCGGCCCGCTGTCGGCCAGCACCGAGAGCCGGGCCGAGTTCGTGGGAGCGTCGATGTCGGCTCTCGTCGTGAGCCAGTTCGCGCTGGCGTAGCCGTCGGCGCGCAGTCGTGCGATGGTGGTGTTCTTCGCGCTGCTCCAGGCATCCTGGCGGAACGGCGCACCCGCGGGGAGCGGCCAGGCTTCGCGCAGCGCCTCGAGTGTGTCCTGTGCGGCCGGGTCGAGTGCCTGGACCGCGACATCGAGCGCGCCGCTCACATCGACCGAGACCTGCTTCACCGACGTGCGCGGGCCCGGATCGACGCTCATGCGCAGCAGCGGCACGCCGGTCTCGTCGCTGCGTTGCACCGTGACGTCGGCGTTGAAGTAACCCTCGGTCTCGAGCAACCCGCGGGCCTGCGCCGGCGCGGCACGCATCAGTCGCTCGAGCTCGGCGTCGGTGATGCCCTCGGTCGCCGGGGCGCTCTGGAAGCGGGCCAGATCGAGGTAGGTCGTCAGCAACTTGTCCAGCTCGCGCGGCGCCTGCACCTCGAAGCGATACTCGGCGCGCTCGGGTTCGGGCGAGGCCGCGCCGGTCGATGCGGCGCTCGATGAGCCGCCACGCGTCGGGGCTGCGGACGCTGCAGAAGCAGCCGCAGCCACGGGAGTTTCAGAAGCCGTGGCGCGATTGATCGCGCCAGGATCGGCGAAGGCGCCGGCCGGCTGAGCCGGGGCGGATGGCGAGCCGGCCCGGGGCCCAGGCTGCGACGACAGGCTGGCGCAGCCGCCGAGCACGACGAGGGCCGCCGCGACGAGAGGCCGCATGATCAAGGCGTGGCGCGTGAGGTTCATGCTGCCAACGCACGCCGGAGTCATTTTCCGAGCAGCCGCATCGCCCCTTCGAGCCCCGCCAAGGTCAGCGGAAACATGCGCTGGCTCATCAACTGCTGGACTACCGCAATGCTTTGCCGGTAGCCCCAGACACCTTGCGGCTCGGGGTTGATCCAGGCGAACTTGGGGAAGGCGTGGGTCAGGCGCTGCAGCCACTCGGCGCCCGCCTCCTCGTTGTTGTATTCGACGCTGCCGCCCGGCTGCAGGATCTCGTACGGGCTCATCGTCGCGTCGCCGACGAAGATCAGCTTGTAGTCCTTGTTGTACTTGCGGATGATGTCCCAGGTGCTGAACTTCTCGCTGTAGCGGCGCCGGTTGTTCTTCCACATGAAGTCGTAGACGCAGTTGTGGAAGTAATAGAACTCAAGGTGCTTGAACTCCGATTTGGCGGCGCTGAAGATCTCTTCGACGCGGTGGATGTGCTCGTCCATCGTGCCGCCCACGTCCATCAGCAGAAGCACTTTCACCTTGTTGTGGCGCTCGGGAACCATCTTGATGTCGAGCCAGCCGGCATTCGCCGCGGTGCTGCGTATCGTGTCGTCGAGGTCGAGCTCTTCGGCCGAGCCTTCGCGGGCGAAACGGCGCAGCCGGCGCAGCGCGA
>JBDSBD010000187.1:0-5009 GCA_039921765.1 Burkholderiaceae bacterium | reverse complement strand
TGCTCGAGGCCGTGGGCGTGCAACCACCGCCAGCGTCGCCTGACGTCTACGCGGTGGTGCCCTCGCTCGAGGCCATGCCGGTGGCGATGTCGGCCTGCGAGGCGTTGCGCGCGACCGGAGTGACGGTCTTGATGCACGCGGCCTGCGGCGCGGCCTGGGGTAGCGTGAAGGCTCAGTTCAAGCGGGCCGACGCGAGCGGTGCGCGCTGGGCGCTGATTTTCGGCGCCGATGAACTGGCCCGTGGCGAGGTCGCCCTCAAGGCTCTGCGCGACGCGGGCCAAGCCCAACGCAGCCTGCCGCTGGCCAGCGCGGCCGAGTGGGCCGCCGACCTGCGCACCGCATAATCCCGGCTTTGACCGAAGCCTTTCCGACTGAACCCTAGCGATCTGCCATGGCCACCCATCTCGACCTCGAAGAACAAGAGCAGCTGGACCAGCTCAAGATCTACTGGAAGCAATACGGCAACCTCGTCACCTGGGTGCTGATCGTTGTGCTCGGCGCCTATGCGGCCTGGAATGGCTGGACCTGGTGGCAGCGCCAGCAGGCAGTCAAGTCGAGCGCGATGTTCGATGCGCTGGACAGCGCCGCCCAAACCGGTGATGCCGACGCAGCGGCGCGGATCTTCGCCGACATGAAGGATCGCTACCCGCGCACGGCGTTCACCGAACAGGCGGGCCTGCTCGCGGCCAAGGTGCAGGTCGAAAAGAACAAGCCCGACGCTGCGATCGAAACGCTCGATTGGGTCGGCGCGCATGCCACCGAGGACGAGTACCGCACGGTTGCGCGGCTGCGCGCCGCCGGTGTGCTGCTGGACCAGAAGAAGTATGACGACGCGATCAGGCAGCTCGACGCCATCGAGCTGGACGATGGCAGCAAGGCCTTTGCCGCGCTGGTGGCCGATCGACGCGGCGACGTGCTGCTGGCTCAAGGCAAGAAGGACGCCGCCAAGGCGGCCTACTCCTTGGCCTGGCAATCGATGGACGAGACGGTCAGCTATCGACGCTTGATCGAGGCCAAGCTCACCGCGCTCGGCGCTGCGCCGGCCGCGAGCGCGAACGCCGTCGGGGCTGCCAAATGACATTGGCGCGGCCGCTCACGATGGTTGCTGCAGCCGCAGGCGCGCCGCGTCGAATCCGCAGCGGCTCGATCTGGACGACCCTGGTCGTGGCGGCCTCGCTGGCAACCGCGGTGCTGCTGGCCGGTTGCGCCGGCAGCCCCAAACCCAAGCCTCAGCCGCTTGAGGTGCTGACACCACAGATCGCACTCGAGAAGCTCTGGAGCCAGCGCACCGGGAGTGTGAATTTCCCGCTCGCCGTGGCGGTAAGCCGTGGCGTGTTCATCGTCGCGGGCAGCGACGGCACCGTGCTCGCGCTCGATGCCGCCAGCGGACACGAGATCTGGCGCGCGAGTGCCGGTGCAAAGATCAGTGCCGGCGTCGGCAGCGATGGTCGCTTCAGCTCGGTGGTGACGACAGCAAACGAGCTGGTCACGTTTGAGCAGGGCCAGGTCAAATGGAGCAAGGCGCTCGGCACCCGTGTCGTCACCGCACCGCTGGTGGCGGGCGAGCGCGTGTTCGTGCTGGGCGTGGACCGCAGCGTGCAGGCCTTTGACGCACTGGATGGCCATCCGATCTGGGTCCTGCGGCGCCCGGGCGACCCGCTGACCCTGGCGCAAGCCGGTGTGCTGACGGCTTTCGACGACACGCTCATCGTGGGGCAGGGCCCGCGCCTGGCCGGCGTTGACCCGTCGCGCGGCAGCGTGCGCTGGGAGGTTGCGGTCGGAACGCCGCGAGGCGCCAACGAGATTGAACGTCTGGCCGATCTGGTCGGGCCGGCGGCGCGGGTGGGTAATCTGTTTTGCGTGCGCTCGTTCCAGGCGGCCGTGGGCTGTGTCGACGCGGCGCGTGGCGCCCTCGTCTGGAGCAACAACGTCGGCGGTACCGAAGGCGTGGCGGCGGATGCCCAATACGTGTTCGGTGCGGATGCGTCGGATCGCCTGTCGGCCTGGAAGATGGCCTCGGGCGACACGGCCTGGACCTCCGACACGCTGAAGTACCGAGGCTTGGGTGCACCGCTGAGCGTCGGCACCAGCGTCGTTTTCGGCGATTCGGACGGCACACTGCATTGGCTCGCGCGCGACACCGGCGCGCCGCAACTGCGGGTGCCGACCGATGGCAGCGCGATTGCCGCGGCGCCCGTCGTCTCGGGCTCGACCTTGCTGGTCGTCACCCGCAACGGCGGGTTGTTTGCGTATCGCACCCCATGACGGCAGGCGCCGGGCGCGCATGAAACCTGTCATTGCCGTGGTCGGCCGCCCCAATGTGGGAAAGTCGACCCTGTTCAACCGGATGACGAAGAGCCGCGACGCGATCGTTGCGGACTTCTCGGGCCTGACGCGTGACCGCCACTATGGCGACGGGCGTCTCGGCGAGCGCGAGTTCATCGTCGTCGACACTGGCGGATTCGAACCCGACAGCACGACCGGCATCGTCAAGGAAATGGCCCGGCAGACCCGCCAGGCCGTTGCCGAGGCCGACGCAGTGATCTTCGTCGTCGATGTGCGCTCGGGTGTGGCGGGGCAGGATCACGACATTGCGCGCTATCTGCGCACGGTCGGCAAGACCGTGCTGCTGGCGGTCAACAAGGCCGAAGGCATGCAGGAGTCGCCACTGCTGGCAGAGTTCTTCGAACTCGGCCTCGGCGATCCGCACCCGATTTCGGCCACGCACGGGCAGGGTATTCGCAGCCTGACCGAAGCGGCACTGGCCCACCTGCCATTGGCTGCACAAGATCCAGTGGACGAGTGCGACGCGTCGGACAAGCCGATCCGCCTGGCCGTGGCGGGCCGGCCGAACGTCGGAAAGTCGACGCTCATCAACACCTGGCTCGGTGAGGAGCGGCTGGTCGCCTTCGATCAGCCCGGCACCACCCGCGATGCGATCGAGGTCCCGTTCGAGCGCGGCGGTCAGAAGTTCCAGCTCATCGACACCGCCGGGCTGCGGCGCAAGGGCCGGGTGTTCGAGGCGATCGAGAAGTTCTCGGTCGTCAAGACCCTGCAGGCGATCGCCGATGCGAACGTGGTGCTGCTGTTGCTCGACGCCACCCAGGGCGTGACCGACCAGGATGCGCACATTGCCGGCTACATTCTCGAGAGCGGGCGCGCCGTCGTGTTGGCCGTCAACAAATGGGATGCCGTCGACGACTATCAGAAGCAGACCTTGCAGCGCTCGATCGAGCAGCGCCTGGCGTTCCTGAAGTTTGCGCCGCTGTTGCACATCTCGGCCATCAAACGCCAGGGCCTTGGCCCGGTCTGGAAGGCCATCGGCGAGGCCCACGCGTCGGCCACCCGCAAGCTGCCCACGCCGGTGCTGACCCGGCTGTTGCAAGAGGCGGTCGAGCATCAGGCACCCAAACGTGCCGGCGCGTTCCGACCCAAACTGCGCTATGCCCACCAGGGTGGCATGAACCCGCCGCTGATCGTGATCCATGGCAACTCGCTGGACCACGTGACCAATGTCTACAAGCGCTTTCTCGAGGGCCGCTTTCGTGCCCACTTCAAGCTCGTCGGAACCCCGCTGCGCATCGAGATGCGCTCGTCGCGCAATCCCTTCGACATCAAAGGCTGATCGGGTCTTTGCGCGCGCGCGGTCTGTATGGCGGAAGGGGTGTGTTAACGTGTGACGCTTCTGGACTTTCATCACGGAGCATATCGTGAGCAACAAAGGGCAACTCTTACAAGACCCGTTCCTGAACCTGCTGCGCAAGGAGCACGTTCCGGTTTCCATCTACCTCGTCAACGGGATCAAATTGCAAGGCCAGATCGAGTCATTCGACCAATATGTGGTCTTGTTGCGCAACACCGTGACGCAGATGGTCTACAAGCACGCCATTTCCACGGTCGTGCCGGGCCGCGCGGTGAATTTCAGCGCCGCCGAACCGACCGAGCAGGCTTGACGCCGCGCGCCGCGCGTGAGGCACCGTCCCGGGCGCTTCCAGTCTTGAATTCAGCGGATTCGGCCGTCCCGGCAGGGTCGTCGGGCTTGGCCCGCGCGATCCTCGTCGGCGTGGACTTCGGCGGCGGCCGGTCCTTCGACGCGTCGCTCGATGAGCTTGCGCTGCTGGCCGAGTCGGCTGGCGACGTGGCCGTGGCGCGTGTCATTGCGCGTCGCAAGGCGCCCGACGCGGCGCTGTTCGTCGGCTCGGGCAAGGCCGACGAGATCAAGGCGCTGGTGCAGGCGCACCAGGCTGAAGCGGTGCTGTTCGACCAGGCCCTGTCACCCGCCCAGCAGCGCAACCTCGAGCAACATCTGGGTGTGGCGGTCGCCGACCGCACGATGCTGATCCTCGAGATCTTTGCCGAGCGCGCTCAAAGCCACGAGGGCAAGATGCAGGTCGAGTTGGCGCGGCTCCAGTATCTGTCGACCCGGTTGGTGCGGCGCTGGAGCCACCTGGAGCGCCAGCGCGGGGGCATCAGCAATCGCGGCGGCCCGGGTGAAGCCCAGATCGAACTCGACCGGCGCATGATCGGCGAGCGCATCAAGAGCGTGAAGAAGCAGCTCGAGCGCGTCAAGCGCCAACGCAGTACGCAGCGCCGGGCGCGCGAACGCAACCAGACCTTCCGCGTCTCGCTGGTCGGCTACACCAATGCCGGCAAGTCGACGCTGTTCAATAGGCTGGTGAACGCCCAGGCCTATGCCGCCGACCAGTTGTTCGCGACCCTGGACACCACGACGCGCCAGTTGGTCCTCGCCGATGCCGATGCGGCGGCGCCTTCGATTTCGTTGTCCGACACGGTGGGGTTCATTCGCGAGTTGCCGCACAAACTGATCGAGGCCTTCGAGGCCACCCTGCAGGAGGCCAATGGCGCCGATCTGTTGCTGCATGTGGTCGACAGCTCCAGCCCGCTGGCGGCCGAGCAGATGGCCGAAGTGCAACGCGTGCTGGTCGAGATTGGTGCCGGCGGCATCCCGCAGGTGCTGGTCTTCAACAAGCTTGACCGGCTCGAGGAGT
>JBDSBD010000186.1:0-4390 GCA_039921765.1 Burkholderiaceae bacterium | reverse complement strand
GCGCGCCAGGGTGCGCAACGTTTCGTGCTGCACGATGGCCCGCCGTACGCCAACGGCACCCTGCACGTCGGCCACGCCGCCAACAAGATCCTGAAGGACATGATCGTCAAGGCGCGCCAGCTCGCCGGCTTCGATGCGCGCTACACGCCGGGCTGGGACTGCCACGGCCTGCCAATCGAGAACCAGATCGAGAAGACTTTCGGGCGCAAGCTGCCACGCGCCGAGGTGCAAGCCAGGAGCCGAGCCTACGCCACCGAGCAGATCGCACAGCAGATGGCCGACTTCAAACGCGTCGGCGTGCTCGGTGACTGGGACCATCCGTACCGCACGATGGACTTCGGCAACGAGGCCGGCGAGATCCGCGTGCTCAAGCGCCTGATCGAACGCGGCTTCGTCTACCGCGGCCTGAAACCCGTGTACTGGTGTTTCGACTGCGGCTCGTCATTGGCCGAGTTCGAGATCGAGTACGCGGACAAGAAATCCCAGACCATCGATGTCGGCTTTCTCGCCGCCGAGCCCGACAAGCTCGCGGCCGCGTTCGCTCTGCCGCCGCTGGCCAAGGAAGCCTTCGCGGTGATCTGGACCACGACCGCGTGGACCATTCCCGCCAACCAGGCGCTCAACGTCAACCCTGAGCTCGAGTACGCGCTGGTGGACACAAGGCGCGGCCTGCTCGTGCTGGCGAGCGCGCTGGTCGAGACCTGTCTGGTTCGCTACGGCCTCGAAGGCACGGTGATCGCAACCACCAAGGGAGAGCGCCTCGCCGGCCTGAGCTTCCACCATCCGCTTGCAGCCATCGACAAGGGCTACGACCGGCTGAGCCCGGTGTACCTGGCCGATTACGCGACCGCCGAGGACGGCACCGGCATCGTGCACTCGTCGCCGGCCTACGGTCTGGACGACTTCAACTCCTGCCGCGCCCACGGCCTCGCGCTCGACGACATCCTGAACCCGGTGCAGGGCAATGGAGCCTACGACACGGCGCTGCCGCTGTTTGGTGGCCAGAACATCTGGAAGGCCAATCCGCTCGTTGCCGATGCGTTGCGCGATGCTGGCCGGCTCTTCGCCACCTCGACCCTGACGCACAGTTATCCGCACTGCTGGCGCCACAAGACGCCGGTGATCTACCGTGCCGCAGCGCAGTGGTTCGTGCGCATGGACGAGGCCGACGGGTCGAATGCGGGCGTGTTCACGCTTGATGCGGCGCCCCGGCCCCTGCGCCAGACCGCGCTGGATGCCATCGGGGAGACCCACTTCTATCCCGAGAACGGCCGGGCGCGGCTGCACGACATGATCGCCAACCGGCCCGACTGGTGCATCAGCCGGCAACGCAACTGGGGCGTGCCGCTGCCGTTCTTCCTGCACAAGGACACGGGTGAGCTGCACCCCGACACCTTGGCCCTGATCGACCGCGCCGCAGGCATTGTCGAAGCCGGCGGCGTCGAAGCCTGGTCGCGCCTGAGCGCCGAAGAAGTGCTGGGCAACACTGGCGAGCATTCGGCACTTCACTACACCAAGAGCAACGACATCCTCGATGTCTGGTTCGATTCGGGCTCGACCTTCGCACACGTGCTCAACGAGAAGACCGGCAGCCATCCGGGCACCACCGGCGGCGCCGGCGTTGGCGGCCCCGCGGCCGACCTCTACCTCGAGGGCCACGACCAGCACAGTGGCTGGTTCCACTCATCCCTGCTTATCTCCTGCGCGCTGGAAGGCCACGCGCCATACCGCGGTCTGCTGACACACGGCTTCACGGTCGATGGCTCGGGGCGCAAGATGAGCAAGAGCCTGGGCAACTTCATCTCGCTGCAGGACTCGGTGCAAAAACTCGGCGCCGAGGTCTTGCGCCTGTGGTGTGCCGCGACCGATTACTCGAACGATCTGGGCATTGACGCGAAGATCCTCGCCCGTGTCGTCGATGGCTACCGGCGCATCCGCAACACGCTGCGTTTCCTGCTCTCCAACACCAGCGACTTCGACCCCGCCCGGGATGCGGTGCCGCTGGGTGAGCTGCTCGAAATCGACGCCTACGCACTGGCGCGCACGGCGCAGTTGCAGGCCGAGATCGTCGGCAGTTTCGATGCGGCGAGCGGCGTGTTCCGCGGCGGCCACTATGGCGTCTACGAATTCCACCCGGTGGTCGCCAAGCTGCAGGTGTTCTGCAGCGAAGACCTGGGCGCGTTCTACCTCGATATCCTGAAAGACCGCCTGTACACCACCGCGCCGGACAGCCGGGCGCGGCGCTCGGCGCAGACGGCGCTCTGGCACATCAGCCACGCGATGCTGCGCTGGATGGCGCCGTTCCTGAGCTTCACGGCCGAGGAGGCATGGAAGGTGCTGGCACCTGCCGCATCGGCTTCGATCTTCATCGAGACCTACAGCGACACCCGCGCCTGGAGCAACGACGCGCTGCTCGCCAAGTGGACCCGCATCCGCGAGATCCGTGACACTGTCAACAAGGAGATCGAGGCGGTGCGCGGCGCCGGACAGGTCGGCTCATCGCTGCAGGCCGACCTGACTCTCGGGGCCGATGCCGCAGATCATGCGCTGCTGGCCTCGCTCGGGCCTGACCTGAAGTTCGTGACCATCACGTCGACGGCCACCCTCGAGGCCGCGGACTCTCTGGCAGTGACGGTCACGCCTTCAAAGGCGCCGAAATGCGAGCGTTGCTGGCACTACCGCGACGACGTCGGCGCCGATCCGGCGCACCCGACGATCTGCACCCGCTGCGCCAGCAACCTGTTTGGGGGCGGTGAAGTGCGCCAGGTCGCATGAGCGCCGCCCCAAGCCGCATCGGGGAAGCGAACACGGCGCGGGTGGACTCGGCGCGTTGCGGCATCGGAGCTTCGTGACCATGGCGCTCAAGACGTCCCGCAACTCGCCGCTGCCCTGGCTCGGCATCGCGTTGATCGTGATCGTCGTCGACCAGTTGACGAAATCGCTGATCCTCGGCGCGTTCCAGCTCGGTGGCAGCCACACCGTGACCTCGTACTTCAACATCGTGCGCGTGCACAACGCCGGTGCGGCGTTCTCGTTCCTCGCCGGTGCGTCCGGCTGGCAGCGCTGGTTTTTCGTCGGCCTGGGTACGGTGGCCGCGCTGTTCATCGTCTGGATGCTCAATCGCCACGGCAACCAGCGCCTGTTTGCGCTGGCACTGGCGTTGATCCTCGGCGGCGCGGTCGGCAATGTGATCGACCGGCTGCTGCACGGCTACGTGGTCGATTTCATCCAGGTGCACCACCGCGGCTGGTACTTCCCGTCGTTCAACGTTGCCGACAGTGCGATCACACTGGGCGCGGCGCTGCTGATCCTCGACGAAGTCCTGCGGGTCCGCCGCGGCCGCTGAACGCCGCGGCGGTCCGCCAACTCAACCAACCAGCCAATCAGGCAACCTTCCAGTCGGCCAGCCCGTCTCGAAGCCGGCGCGGATCAGGTGCGTGAACCGAAGCGCTCGAGAACCGCAGGCACGGCGTGCCGCAGGTGCAGCGACAGGCCGAGCGCCGTCATGTGGTTGGCGTTGCGACCGAGGATGGTTGTCGACAGCGGAAGGAACACGCCTTCTTCGTAGCGTGCATGCACGTGGTAGCTGTCGACCAGCC
Organism: Burkholderiaceae bacterium; assembly: GCA_039921765.1. Classification (GTDB taxonomy): domain Bacteria; phylum Pseudomonadota; class Gammaproteobacteria; order Burkholderiales; family Burkholderiaceae_C; genus JBDSBD01. Next base: position 791 of record JBDSBD010000186.1, on the reverse strand, counting down.
GCATCAGGTCGGTGCCGTCGAGCGTGGTCTCACGGCCCTTCGCCGCGGCCTTGAGCTTGGGCTCGAGCGCCGACCAGGCGGCTTCGATGCCGGCGATGCTCGGCCTTCAGTTGCGTCACGATGGCCTTGACGCGCGCGTGCTCGTCAACCTTGGCGGCACTGGACAACACCGCGGGAAACACTCCTGCTCCTCCTGGCCATGGTGTTCAAACACCACTTTGCGAAAGAACGACAAGGTGTGCGCGGCAACGCTGCGCGCCCGCACCGCTGGTTCCGGCAGCGTGGGCGATGTGGCCAGCGCGTCGAGGTGCGCCAGGATGCCCGAATGACCGTTCGAGAACACCGCGATCGGTGCAGCGTCCTGGTTGTCGATGCCCGTGTTCATGACCGCTCTCCCGACCCGCGCGCGAAGTCGGCGAGAGTGCCGATCGCCCGGGCAATGTGCGCATGCCAGGCACGGCACTCGCAGCAGCGCTTGCGCGATGTCAAGCCTTTGCTGCCCATAAGCTCCGAGGGTCGACCGGTCCGGACGTGATCGAACGCCCCTCAGCCAGGACAATCCGTCAAGGGATCAGCACGCTGCTGCCGGTGTTCTTGCGCGCCTCGAGGTCGCGGTGCGCCTGCGCCGCATCGGCGAGGGCGTAGCGCTGGTCGATGCGGATCTGGACCTGGCCGCTCGTCACCACCGCGAACAGATCGTCGGCCATGGCCTGCGTGGCCTCGCGCGTGGCGATGTGGGTGAAGAGCGTGGCGCGCGTCAGGTACAGCGAGCCCTTCGCGGCCAGGATGCC
>JBDSBD010000185.1:0-9286 GCA_039921765.1 Burkholderiaceae bacterium | reverse complement strand
CACCGCGAAGATCCAGTGGGGCATCATGGTCTGCGTCTACGGCATGAGCCATGCGCCCGCGCTGCTGCTGCTCGATCTGCCCGACTATCGCGGGCGCGGCGCTTTCATGGTGCTGTATCTGGTGCTGGTGGTGGTGGTCGCGCAGATCGTGCAGGAGGCGGCGAGTCACCGGCTGCGCCGGCGCCCGGTGGCGCGCGCGATCAGCCGCTCGTTCTCGTGGCGGGCGTGGGCGCTGGGCGCGTGCAGCGCGGGGCTGACGGGCGCGGCGCTGTTCTGGGCCACGCCCTTCACGCCAGGCGCGGCGCTCGCGATGGGGCTGGTGGCCGGCGGCAGCGGCAGCCTCGGCGAATTCGTGATGCAGGCGCTCAAGCGCGACGCCGGCGTGCGCAGCTGGGGCGGCAAGGCCTCGGTGACCGGCGCGGTCGGCTTGCTCGACCGCGTCGCGCCGCTGTGCTTCGCCGCGCCGGTCTTCTTTCATTCGGTACGCTGGTACTTCAACCTTTGAACCACCCTTCATGCGAATCCTTGGCATCGACCCCGGCTTGCGGACCACCGGCTTCGGCGTGATCGAGGCCGTCGGCCCGACCCTGCACTACATCGCGAGCGGCACGATCACGACCGGCGCCGTCGACATCGGTCAGCTCCCGGCGCGCCTGAAGATCATCTTCGACGGGGTGCGTGAAGTGACGGCGCGCTACACGCCGGATTGCGCCTCGGTCGAGATCGTGTTCGTCAACGTCAACCCGCAGTCCACGCTGCTGCTCGGTCAGGCGCGTGGCGCGGCGCTGACCGCGCTGGTGTCGAGCAATCTGGAAGTGTCGGAGTACACCGCGCTGCAAATGAAGAAGGCCATCGTCGGCCACGGCCAGGCGCGCAAGGAGCAGGTCCAGGAGATGGTCAAGCGTCTGCTCGCACTGCCAGGGCTGCCCGGCAAGGACGCCGCCGACGCTCTTGGCCTGGCGATCTGCCACGCCCACGCCGGGGCGTCGTTCGCCGCCATCGCGCGCAGCACCACGCTGGCGCGCAAGGCGCATGCACAGTACCGCAAGGGGCGCAGCTATTAGGGTCTGTAGCGCCACCCCAAGGCACACGTGACTCGGGAGCGCAGCTTGGCCATCGCGAGCATTTGCATCACGCAGCACGTCTGCTTTCCGAGATGAGCGGTCGGGCTGGAGGTGGACGGTGCGAAGCTGTCGGGGCGCCGCAGGCTGCATGCTTGTGGCACGCAACGACCGGGCAACGCCGCCCTGCGCCTCGTCCGTCCCCAGCGCGCGCCCTGCGGCAGGGTTGACAGGCCCTGAGCCGCCAGCGGGGCCGCCGCTGAGTTCAAGCGACAATCCGCACCCTATGTATGCACTCTATGAAGATGCTGGAAAGTTTCACGCGGGCCGCGTGATGAGCGAGGCCGAATCCTCGATGCAGATCGAGCTCGATTCAGGCAAACGTGTGAAGGTCAAGATGGCGAATGTGCTGCTGCGCTTCGAAAAGCCGCAGCCGGCCGAGCTGATCGCCGGCGCGCAGGCCTTGGCCGGCGAGATCGATCTCGAGCTGGCGTGGGAGTTCGCACCTGAGGGCGAGTTCGGCTTCGGCGACCTGGCGCGCGACTACTTCGAGGTCGGGGCCGGGGTCGAGAAGCAGGTCGCGGCGCTGTTTCGCCTGTTCGACGCACCCCACTATTTCCGCCGCCTCGGCAAAGGTCAGTTCAAGAAGGCCCCCGAGGAGATCGTCAAGGCCGCGCTGCTCGGCATCGAGCGCAAGAAGCAGATCGCCGCGCAGATCGACGCCTGGGCCACCGAGCTCGTCGAGGGCCGGTGTCCGAGCGCGGTGCGCGAGCAACTCTACAAGCTGCTGTTCAAGCCGGACAAGAACGCGCCCGAGTACAAGGCGGTGGTCGAAGCCGCACGCCGCTCGCAGCGCGCACCGCTCGAGCTGCTGAAGTCGGCCGGCGCGATCGACTCACCCTACCAGTTCAACTGGCGTCGCTTCCTGTTCGAGAGCTTTCCCAAGGGCACGGCGTTTCCGGCCCTGCAGGCGCCGGTCATCAAGGAGGAGTTGCCGCTCGCTCCGGTGGAGGCGTTCTCGGTCGACGATTCGGCCACGACCGAGATCGACGATGCGATGTCGGTACAGGGACTGGGCAGCGGCACGGTGGTGTTCGGCGTGCACATCGCCGCGCCGGGCTTGGCGTTCGCGCCCGATTCGGAGGTCGACAAGGTGGCGCGTGAACGCCTGTCGACGGTCTACATGCCGGGCCACAAGCTGACGATGCTGCCCGACGACGTGGTCCAGGCCTACACGCTGATCGAAGGCCGCGACTGTCCGGCAGTGTCGCTGTACCTGACCCTGGACGAGACCACGTTCGAGCTGCAGCACAGCGAGACCCGGCTCGAGCGTGTGCCGATCGCCGCCAACCTGCGCCACGACCGGCTCGACACCGTGATCACCGACGCCACGCTCAGTGGCCAGGCGCCCGCCAACTATCGGTTCGCACCCGAGCTCGCGTTTGCGTTCAGTCTGGCGCGCCATCTGAAGGCGCAGCGCGAAGTGGTGCGCGGCAAACCCGAGGTCTTCAACCGTCCCGACTACAACTTTCATCTCGAGGGCGTCGAGGACGACGAGCCGCGCGGCGACGAGAGCGTCTCGATCGACATGCGGGCGCGCGGTTCGGCACTCGACCTGATCGTCGCCGAGGCGATGATCCTGGCCAACAGCACCTGGGGTGCCTGGCTGCACGACTGCGGCGTCCCCGCGATCTACCGCAGCCAGGCCAGCATGGCGCCCGGCGTGAAGGTGCGCATGGGAACCCGACCCGGGCCGCACGCCGGCATGGGTGTGGCGCAATACAGCTGGGCCACGTCGACACTGCGGCGCTACGTCGACCTCGTGAATCAGTGGCAGATCATCGCCTGCGCTCGCCACGGCCGCACCGCCGCGCTGGCTGCGCCATTCAAGCCGCGCGACGTGCAGTTGTTCGCCATCATCTCGGCGTTTGACGCCGCCTACGCCGCATACAACGGCTTCCAGTCGGGCATCGAACGCTACTGGACCCTGGTGTACCTGGCGCAGCAGGGCATTTCCGAACTCGATGCCGCGGTCATGAAGGACGGCCTGGTGCGCACCGACACGCTGCCCCTGGTGTTTCGAGCACTCGGCGCCGAAGCGCTGCCGCGCGGTGCGCGCGTGCGCGTGCGCATCGGCGCCACCGATCTGCTGGCCCTTGACGTGCATGCCAGCGTGATCGCGCGCCTGGACGACCCGGCGACACCGCACGATGACGCGGCGATTGCCGACGCGGAACTTGAGGAACTCGAGAGCGGTGCGCTGACTCTGGCCATCGATGTCTCGGACGATTCTGAAAAGAAGGACACGGTCGCCGCGAATTCTCCGGCGGCAGACTGATCCATCGCGATGCTGCGCAAGCTGTCGACCCTGCAGATCGCGCTGATCGTTTCGATCGGCGCGCATGCCGTGCTGCTGACGGTGCGCTTTGTCGACCCGGAGCGCTTCAACCGCGTTTTCCAGGACACGCCGCTTGAGGTGATTTTGGTCAACTCGCGCTCCGGCGAGCCACCCGACAAGGCGCAGGCGGTCGCGCAGGCCAACCTGGCCGGCGGCGGTGAAGCGGCGCAGGGCCGCGCCACTTCGCCGCTGCCACCTTCGGCGCTGGTCGAGCTCGGCGACTCGGACGAAGAGGCGCACCAGCGCATCGAAGCGTTGCAGGAAGTGCAGCAGCAACTCCTCGCGCAGATGCGCCGCGAGCTCGCACGGCTGCCTCCGCCCGACCCGCGGCGCGATGAAGGCAACCCCAATGAGCAAGCTCAGGAGGAGAAACGGCGCCAGTTGATCCAGTTGCTCGCCGAGATCGAGAAGCGCATCAACGAAGAAAATGCGCGCCCGAAGAAGCGCTACGTCAGCCCGGCCACGCGCGAAGAGGCTTACGCCATCTACTACGATCAGATGCGGCGCAAGATCGAGGATCGCGGCACGCGCAACTTTCCCGAAAGCCAGGGCCACAAACTCTACGGCGAACTGACGATGAACGTGACGGTGGACGCGCGAGGCCGCGTCGTCGAGACCGAGGTGGTGCGGCCCTCGAACTCGCGCGTACTCGACCGACGTGCAGTGGCCATCGTGCGCGCCGCCGCCCCCTTCGGCCTGTTCAGCGCCGCCATGCGACGCGAGGTCGATCAACTCGTGATCACCTCGCGCTTCAAGTTCACCCGCGATGCAGCGATGCAGGCGATTCCCCTCGCACCCGCGCAATGACGGGCATCGAACACTCGGAGGGTGGCGCCATGGATTCGGCCCGCTCCAGCGCTAACCCGTCGAGGCGATGACTTCCATGGATCGCTACGTCGTCGTCGGCAACCCGGTCGAACACAGCCAGTCGCCGTTCATCCACGCCGAGTTCGCGCGCCAGACCGGCGAAGCCATCGAGTACGGCCGATTGTTGTGCCCGCTGGCCGACTTCAGCGCTGCGCTGCGCGCGCTCGCCGCTGGAGGGACGAAGGGCTGCAACGTCACGGTGCCGTTCAAACTCCAGGCGTTCGAGCTCGCACCGCGCCACAGCGCACGCGCCGAGCTGGCCCAGGCCGCGAACACCTTGCGCTTCGACCCGAGCGGCTGGCTCGCCGACAACACCGACGGCGCGGGCCTGGTGCGTGACATCGAGCAAAACGCCGGACTGACGCTGGCGGGAAAGCGTGTCCTGTTGATCGGTGCCGGTGGCGCGGCCGCCGGGGTGCTCGGGCCGTTGCTGGAGGCCAGCCCGGCCGAGGTCGTGGTGGCGAATCGCACGCTCGAGAACGCCCGGGCCTTGATCGAGCGCCATCGCGGCGCGATCGCCGCGGCTGGAGAGAACGTGACCCTGCATGCCTGCCCGCTCAGCCGCTGCGGTGAAAGTTATGACGTGATCATCAATGCGAGCGCCAGCAGCCTCAAGGGCGCACCCATCCCGATCGACGCCCAGGTGCTCGCGCCCGGCGCCCTCGCACTGGACCTGATGTACGGCCCGGCAGCGCGCGGCTTCGTCGACTGGGCCAGCGCGAACGGCGCGCGTGGCCGCGATGGCCTGGGCATGCTGGTCGAACAGGCGGCCGCGGCGTTCGAGCTCTGGCGCGGCGTTCGACCCGACACTGCACCGGTGCTGGCGGCGCTGCGCAAGCGCCTGGCGGCGCCCACCGCGCCATGAAGGCCGGCGGCTCGAAGCTCCTCGCGCAGCTGGCACGCCTGGTCGGGCTGGTGCTGCTGTCGGGACTGGCGCTGCAGATCTTCTTCCTGGCCCGGATCGGGCTGATGACGGTCGCGGATCCCGGGTCGACCACCTTCCAGCGCTCCGAGGCCTGGCGCATCCTGCTGCAAGAGCGCCACCCGGCCTGGAGTCACCAGTGGGTCGATTACGCGCAGATCTCGCCCAACCTGAAGCGCGCCGTGATCGCCTCTGAGGACGCCGGATTTGTCGAGCACAGCGGTGTCGAATGGGACGCGCTCGAGAAGGCCTGGGAGCGCAATCAAAAGGCCCAGGCGCGGGTCGAGCGCATCAATACCCAGATCGAGCGACGTCTGGACAAGGCGCGACCCAGCAAGGCCCGGGAGCGCGCGCCGCCCCACGCGGTGGCGAGGATCGTGGGTGGCTCGACCATCACGCAACAACTGGCAAAGAACCTGTTCCTCGACGGCGAGCGCCATCTGCTGCGCAAGGCCCAGGAGTTCGTGATCACCTTCATGCTCGAGGCCGTGCTGCCGAAGCGGCGAATCCTGGAGATTTATCTCAACAGTGTGGAGTGGGGCTCTGGGATCTTTGGTGCCGAAGCCGCGGCGCAGCACTACTTTCGCACCCCTGCCAGCCGGTTGAGCGCCCTGCAGGCGGCGCAACTCGCGGTCATGCTGCCCGCGCCCAAGCGCTTCGAGAAGCGGCCCGCCTCCGGCTATGTGCTCGGGCGCGCCGGCACGATCACGGCCCGCATGGGTGCGGTCGAGTTGCCGTGAACCGTGCTCTGGCCCTGCGTCTGTGCGCTCGCCCAGCGGTGCTGGAATCGGCCCGGCGCCACCCGGTGCATATCGACCTTGCGCGGCCACGCCGCCTCAGGGTTTCCTAGAATCCACGCATGAGCCCGCCGGACCACCATGGGCCACGCAGGCCCTTCGAGGCCGCTCGCGAATACCGGCGTGCGAAGCAGGAAGGTACCCTAATGAGCTCGATGCTGATCCAGGAAATTGCCGCCACCGCAGCCCGCCTCGTCGTCGAGGACGGCATGGAGTACGGGTCGGCGAAGCGCCGCGCCGCGCGCATGCTCGGCGGTGCCGGAGCGCGCTCCAACGAGCTCCCTGGCAACGACAAAGTTGAAGACGAAGTCCGGGCTTACTTAAGCGTCTTCTGTGCTGACACGCAACCGACCGAGCTCGCGGCGCTGCGCAGGGTGGCACTGACCTGGATGGAGCATCTGGCCGGGTTTCGACCCTATGTCACCGGAGCCGTGTGGCGTGGCACCGCCACGCGACTGAACGACGTGCACCTGGAGTTGTTCTGCGACGACCCGAAATCAGCCGAGTTCGCACTGATCGACCGCCATATCAACTACGAAGCCGGCAGTCGCCCGGGGCCACGTGGCGCTGAGGCCGTGGCGGTGTTGAGCCTGTCCCAGTTCAGCCCCGAACTCGGCGAGCATGTTGGCGTGCACCTGAGCGTACTCGACCATGACGATTTGCGCGGCGCGCTCAAGCTCGATGCGGCGGGCCAATCGTGGCGCGGCGACGCCCCGGCACTGCGCCAGTTGCTGGAGCTTGCGGCATGAATCGGCGCAACCTGCTCTATGCCGGCATGGGGATTGCGGCCGCTGCAGCCGGCCTCGGAGGAGCGCTGTGGCGCCAACGCAGCAAGACCGCGAATGAAGCCCTCGATGTCGCGGTCTGGTCCAGAACCTTCGAGCAACCCGACGGGCAGACCCTGCGCCTCGCCGACCTTCGCGGCCGGCCGCTGCTGCTTAACTTCTGGGCCACCTGGTGTCCGCCTTGTGTCCATGAAATGCCGCTTCTGGACCGCTTTCATCGCGATCAGCAAGCCAACGAATGGCAAGTTGCCGGATTGGCGATCGACAACAAGGATGCGGTGCGCCAGTTCCTGGTCGCGCATCCGGTTGCCTACCCCATCGGTCTGGCCGGGTTCGCCGGAGCAGAACTCGCGCGCACGCTTGGTAACATCGGGGGTGGGTTGCCGTTCACTGTGATTTTCGATCGCAGCGGCGCCCTGGCCGAGCACAAGCTTGGGCTCGTCAAGCCTGCCGACCTCACGGAATGGGTCGCCAGGATGCGCTGAAGTGGGAAACAGACGGGCGTGAATTCCCGGGTCGGAATTATTTGATTGTCAACAGCCGTCAAGTGTTGTCAAAACGCGTAAAGTCCGGCCTCCTAAACACAATTACGAGCATTGACGGGATCTGACCCATCTTCCGGGAGCGATCGAGGAGCTTGCCAAGTCTGCGCACGCGTCCTTTGAGAATTGTCGACCGCGACGGTGCGGATGCGGCAAAACGCGACCAGGACGGCAAGCCGCCCTGGCTGCGAGGCACGTGCGGATCGCCCGCGCCAGAACCGACAGGAGTTCTACACAGCATGGATCTTCGCAAACTGAAAACACTGGTGGATCTGGTCTCGGAGTCGAACATCTCCGAGCTCGAGATCACCGAGGCAGACGGCAAGGTGCGCATCGTCAAGTCGGAACCGGCAGCGGTGCAAGCGGTGTACGCGCCAGCGCCAACCGGAGCCCCCGGCAGCGCGGCCGCACTTGGCTATGGCCCGGCGCCCGTCGTCGCAGCACCGCCGGCCGAGACCGGACACATCGTCAAGTCCCCGATGGTCGGGACCTTCTACCGATCGTCCAGCCCCGGAGTCAAGGCGTTTGTCGAGGTCGGCAGCGCGGTCACCGAAGGGGAGGCGATCTGCATCATCGAAGCAATGAAGATCATGAACGAGATCGAAGCCGACAAATCGGGCACGATCACGAAAATTCTGTGCGAGAACGGCCAGGCCGTGGAGTTCGGACAACCCCTGTTCGTCATCGAATAGGGGGTGGGCATGTTCGAGACGACTTTCATCGCCGACCGGAGCGTCGGCGCCGTGGCCGTTGCGCCAATGCCGGCTGACGCCGCGCGCACAGCCCACTGACGGCGATTCAGCCCGAGCCATCATGTTCAAGAAAATTCTCATTGCCAACCGAGGCGAGATCGCCCTGCGCATCCAGCGCGCCTGCCGGGAACTCGGGGTTCAGTCGGTGGTGGTCTATTCGGAGGCCGATCGCGACGCCAAATACGTGAGGCTCGCCGATGAGGCGGTGTGCATCGGCCCGGCGGCGTCGGCGCAGAGTTACCTGAACATGCCGGCCATCATCTCGACCGCCGAAGTCACCGACGCCGAGGCGATCCACCCCGGCTATGGCTTCCTGTCGGAGAACGCCGACTTCGCCGAGCGGGTCGAGCGCAGCGGGTTCACTTTCATCGGGCCGACACCGGCCTCGATCCGGGTGATGGGCGACAAGGTCTCGGCCAAGCAGGCCATGATCAAGTCCGGCGTGCCGTGCGTGCCCGGGTCCGACGGCGTCCTTCCCGACGATCCCAAGGAGATCATCCGGATCGGGCGCGCGGTGGGCTATCCGGTGATCATCAAGGCGTCGGGAGGCGGTGGCGGGCGCGGCATGCGCGTCGTGCACACCGAGGCCGCACTGCTCCATGCGGTGCAAACCACCCGCTCCGAGGCCGGTGCGGCGTTTGGCAACCCGGCCGTGTACATGGAGAAGTTCCTCGAGAACCCGCGCCACATCGAGATCCAGGTGCTGGCCGACGAGCACAAGAACGCCGTCTGGCTCGGCGAGCGCGATTGCTCGATGCAGCGCCGCCACCAGAAGATCATTGAAGAAGCGCCCGCGCCCGGCATCCCCAGGCGCACGATCGAGCGCATCGGAGAGCGCTGCGCCGCGGCTTGCAAGAAGATCGGCTACCGCGGCGCAGGCACCTTCGAGTTCCTGTTCGAGAACGGCGAGTTCTTCTTCATCGAGATGAATACGCGCATCCAGGTCGAGCACCCGGTCACCGAGCTCGTGACCGGCGTCGACCTGGTGCAGATGCAGATCCGGATCGCGGCCGGCGAGAAATAGCCGATCGCGCAGCGCCAGGTGGCCTGCCGAGGCCATGCCATCGAGTGCCGGATCAACGCCGAAGATCCGTACAAGTTCACGCCTTCGCCGGGCAAGGTGACGATGTGGCACGCGCCGGGCGGCCCGGGCGTGCGCGTC
>JBDSBD010000184.1:0-3524 GCA_039921765.1 Burkholderiaceae bacterium | reverse complement strand
ACGCAGGGCCGCACGATGGGCTCGGTGAGTTCACTCAACAGTCTGATGGCGGTGATTGCGCCGGTGCTGGGCGCGCCGCTGCTGGGCGTCGTTTCCGAGTTTCCCCAAGGGGACTGGCGCATCGGTGCGCCGTTCTATTTCTGCGCCGCGCTGCAGCTGATGGCATTGCTGCTGGCCTGGATTCATTTTCGCGGCGCACGCCGCGCCCGGCATGCGGCTCGCGCCGCGGCCGGCTCGCTGATCTGACACCTCATGCACGACAAGATCCTGATCCTCGACTTCGGCTCCCAGGTCACGCAGCTGATCGCACGCAGGGTGCGTGAGGCGCATGTGTTCTGCGAAATCCACCCGAACGATGTGAGCGATGCATTCGTCCGCGAGTACGCGCCCAAGGCCATCATCTTGTCGGGCAGCCACGCCAGCACCTACGAAGAGCACGAGCTGCGCGCGCCGCAGGCGGTATGGGACCTCGGCGTGCCGGTGCTCGGCATCTGCTACGGCATGTTCACGATGGCGGTGCAGCAGGGCGGTCAGGTCGAGGCGAGCGAGCGGCGCGAATTCGGCTACGCCGAGGTGCGCGCGCGCGGCCACACGAAGTTGCTGGCCGGCATCGAGGACTTCAGCACCGCCGATGGACACGGCATGTTGAAGGTCTGGATGAGCCACGGAGACCGGATCACCGCGCTGCCTCCCGGCTTCAAGCTGATGGCCTCGACCCCGAGTTGCCCGATCGCCGGCATGGCCGACGAGGCGCGTGGCTACTACGGCGTGCAGTTCCACCCCGAGGTCACGCACACCGAGAAGGGACGTGAGTTGTTGAATCGCTTCGTGCTCGAGATCGCCGGTGCGAAGCCTGACTGGGTCATGGGCAACTACGTCGATGAGGCGGTGGCACGCATCCGCCAGCAAGTCGGCGACGAGGCGGTGATCCTCGGGCTCTCGGGCGGTGTCGACTCGAGCGTGGCTGCGGCGCTGATCCACCGTGCAATCGGCAAGCAACTCACCTGCGTGTTCGTCAACCATGGTCTGCTGCGCCTGAACGAAGGTGCGATGGTGATGGAGATGTTCGCCGGCCGGCTGCAGGCGAAGGTGATCGCGGTCGACGCGGCCACCCAGTTCCTCGGCCAACTCAAAGGCGTGAGCGACCCCGAAGCCAAGCGCAAGATCATCGGCCGCGAGTTTGTCGAGGTGTTCAAGGCCGAGGCGAAGAAGCTGCAACAGGCCGGGTCCGGGCTCAACGCCGGCAGTGTCAAGTGGCTGGCGCAAGGCACCATCTACCCCGATGTGATCGAGAGTGGCGGCGCCAAGGACGCGAGCGGCACCCAGAAGGCCACCACGATCAAGAGCCACCACAACGTCGGTGGCCTGCCCGAAACCTTGGGACTGAAGCTGTTGGAGCCCTTGCGCGAACTGTTCAAGGACGAGGTGCGCGAGCTCGGCGTGGCGCTCGGATTGCCGCATGACATGGTGTATCGCCATCCATTTCCGGGCCCGGGCCTGGGCGTGCGCATTCTCGGCGAAGTGAGACCGGAGTTCGCCGACCTGTTGCGCCGCGCCGATGCCATCTTCATCGAGGAGTTGCGTGGCACCATCGATGCGGCCAGCGGCAAGAGCTGGTACGAGCTGACCAGTCAGGCCTTTGCAGTTTTCCTGCCGGTCAAGAGCGTGGGCGTGATTGGCGACGGCCGAACCTACGACTATGTGGTCGCACTGCGCGCGGTGCAGACCAGCGACTTCATGACCGCCGACTGGGCCGAACTGCCGTACGCACTGCTCAAACGAGTGTCGAGCCGCATCATCAACGAGGTGCGCGGGATCAACCGCGTGACCTACGACGTGAGCAGCAAGCCACCAGCCACCATCGAGTGGGAATGAATTATCTTCGTGTCAGGTCGTGTCATGCAGTCCGGCTTTCCTCGAAATGCCAGCCCTGACAGAGAGTTAGCGTCTCATCTGGTCTCAAGCCGCCACAGTAAAGCGCGCCGAAATCGGCGGTATTCTTGGCGGTATTGAAGAGCCGGTCCTTGAACGACCGCGGTTGGTACCGTCAAATGCCCTGACGGTATCGGTTGTCGGTATCAGTTGGAGGGACCCGATGCTCACTGACATGGCGTTGAGGGCGCTGAAGCCCACGGGAAAGATCTACAAGGTTGCCGATCAGCAGGGGCACTACGTTGCCGTGACCCGCACAGGCGTAGTGAGTTTCCGGTTCGACTACCGGATCAACGGCCGCCGTGAAACGCTGGTGATAGGCCAGTACGACTCGAGCCTCGGTGCCAAGAAGCCACGAGCCTCTGAAGAGCTGAACTACGGAATGTCTTTGACCCTGGCCGAGGCGCGATTGCTGTTGACGCGAGCGCATCGATCTGTGGAGCAAGGCGAGAGCCCCTCGCGTGCCAAGGTTGAAAAGCGCGTTGAGGCGGCGGAAGCGTTGACGTTTGGCAGGTGGGCGGAGAAGTACTTCGCCGAAGCTGCCTTAGCCGAGTCCACCCGGGCCATGCGAAAGTCGGTCTATGACCGGAATTTGGCGCTTGAGTTCGGCCGCTTGAAGCTCGAAGAGATCACGCCGGTTCGCCTGATGGCGAGGTGCGAAAAGATCAAGGAGCGGGGAGCCGCAGCGCCAGCTGTTCACGCCCGCGAGATCGTGCTTCAGGTCTTTCGATTCATCCAGGCTCGCGGATTGAAAGTCGAAAACCCGGCGGAGGCGATCAGGCCGAGCGCGATTGCTACGTTCAAAGCTCGGGACAGAGCCCTGTCACCGTCCGAGATCCATGTGTTTTTCAGTGCGCTTGAGCAGACCGCCACCATGTCGACGCTGCGCTTGGCGATCAAGTTCATGCTGCTCACGCTGGTGCGCAAGTCGGAGTTCATTGAGGCGACCTGGGATGAGGTGAACTTCGAGACGGAAGTATGGACGATCCCGAAGGAGCGAATGAAGGCGGGGCGCCCTCACAACGTCTATCTCAGCCAGCAGGCCTTGGATATCTTGATTGCGTTCAAGACCTGCTTCGGCGCCAGTTCATACCTGCACCCGGGACGGTACGAAACGAAGCTACCCATTAGTGCGGCCACGCTGAATCGAGTCATTGACGCGACGGTGAAACTCATCCGCGATCACGGGGAAGAGTTCGAACCCTTTACGGTGCATGACCTGCGCCGGACGGCAAGCACTGTGTTGCACGAGGTAGGCTTCAACAGCGACTGGATTGAGAAGTGCATTGCTCATGAGCAGCGGGGAGTGCGTGCGATCTATAACAAGGCGGAATACGCTGAGCAGCGACGGACGATGCTTCAAACCTGGGCCGACATGCTGGATGGTTGGATCCAGAACGGTGGGAACGTGGTCCCCATTCGTCACCAAGCGACTGCGTTTTGCTGAATCACGCGGCTTCCTCCGCCATGTGCAGCTGAGAACGCTGCTGACCTACCCCTGAACTTTGTTGTTTGGGTGGGTCCCAGACGCGGCTGATGCGCAAAAGCTACCCACAGGCATCGAGTACGTGATTGACGGCAGCACGGTCTCG
>JBDSBD010000183.1:0-3066 GCA_039921765.1 Burkholderiaceae bacterium | reverse complement strand
TCGTCTTTTTCCATGCAAGCTCAGATCAGACAAAACGATGAGAGTTCAATCTATTTGCGGGCCGAAGCTATAGAAGTATTCGCGCCCTTGATGCAATCCGCCTCAAGTCGCGAATGGGGCTGCCGCTGATTTGCGATTTCAGTGGGTCGAACTCTTCTTCGGACACAGCGCTCCCTTCACGCCCCTTGAAAGGTGCCGCGCCGGCCGGGTGCGTATTTCAGAGATCGCGGACGCCTGTTTCAGCATGAACGCGGACGGCGTTTCAGCCTGATCACGGACGCGCTGGGGGTGCGCGCAAGCGAGGTGTGCAATGTATCTCAATCGTCCGCGATCAGCCTGAAACGGCGCGTCGCGAAGCGATTGTTGAAGGGGTACGGTGCAGACTTATCCACGGCGGCGGACGGCGCTTGCGACGTACCGGCCGATGCGGTGGATAAGTCGTGTGCAGCGCCCGGGGCTGGTTGTGCGCGAGCTCATTTGTCTTGCTCGGGGTCGCGAAGCGAGGCGCCCTTGAGCGCGATCTTGTGGCTGCTGTGCACGACGCGGTCGAGGATCGCATCGGCGAGTGTGGGATCGTCCAGGTAGGTGTGCCAGGCCTTCACCGGCAACTGGCTCGTGATCAAGGTCGAGCGTGTGCCTACGCGGTCGTCGAGCACCTCGAGCAAATCGTTGCGTTCGCCAGCGCCCATCGGCGAGATTGCGAAGTCGTCGATGAGTAGCAAATCGAGCTTGGCGAGCTGCGCCAGCCGTCTGGGGAAGCTGCCGTCGCCGTGCGCCACTTGCAGCTCATCGAAGAGCCTTGCCGCGCGCGTGTACAGCACCGAGAAGCCCGACCTCGCGGCCTGATGCGCCAGCGCACACGCGAGCCACGTCTTGCCGCACCCGGTCATTCCCGTGATCAGCAGATTCTGAGCGTGGCGCAGCCAGTCGCCGCCGGCCAGCGCGGCCACCAGCGAGCGGTCCAGTGCGCGGCTGGCGCGCCAGTTGATGTCCTCCACGCAGGCGGCGCTGACCTTGAGCTTGGCGGCTTTGAGCAGGCGCGCGACGCGACGGTCATCGCGCCAGGCCACCTCGCGCTGCACCAGCAGGGTGAGGCGCTCATCGAACCCCAACGCCGCGGCGGCGGTGCTGGTGGCCTGCTCCTCGATGGCGCGCACCATGCCGTCCAGGCGCAGGCTGCGCAGTTGCTCGAGGGTGTGTTCGTTCAACATCGGTCTTGTCTCCTTCGGTGGTGGATGGGGGTTCAGTGGTAGTAGTCGGGGCCGCGCACGTTGTCGTGCTCGGGCAGTGCGGGGGGCGTGGCGGGCAGCAAGCTTTGCGGGCGGTCCAGTCCGCACTTGAGGATCGAGGCGACGCTGCGAAAGTTGGGGCTGCGGATCGCCAACGCCCGGGTACAAGCCGCCTCCAGGCGGGCCGGGGTGTACTCGCGCGCCAGGCGCTTGAGCCCGAGGCAGGCCCGGTAGCCCTGCTCGGGGTGCGGGCGGTGTTCGAGCTGCCAGGTCACCACCGCGGCGGTGCTCACGCCGACGCGACGGCCCCAGTCGATGAGCTTGCCTGGCGTCCACTCCAGGTGCGCGCGGTGCGACGCCGGCATGTGCTCGGCAAGCGTCGTGTGCGCCCCGCGCTTGTGGCTGAGGGCGTGGCAGGCCACGCGCTGGTTGGCCTGGAAGGCCTCCACCAGGGTGTCGGTGACGCGCAGCTCGACGCTCGTGCCCACGAGCCTGTGCGGCACGCTGTAGTAGTGGGCGTCGAACTCGACGTGGTAGTCGATGTTGACCTTGGCGGACTTCCAGCGGCTGATCTCGTAGCGCGTGGCAGGCAGGGGTTTAAGCGCCGGGGCGTCCAACTCCTTGAACGCGCTGGCCCGGCAGCCGGGCAGCTTCTTGAACGCCCGCTGGTTGAGCTCCACGACCAGCCCGGCGATCGCCCGGTTGAGTTCGGCCAGACTGAAGAACTGGCGGTTGCGCAGGCGCGCCAAGACCCATCTCTGCACGAGGAGCACCGAGCCTTCGACCTTGGGCTTGTCGCGCGGATGACCCGGGCGTGCAGCCAGCAGTGCGCACCCGTAGTGCTCGGCGAATTCCTCGTAGGCTCGGTTGGGTTCGGGGTCGTAGGTGTCGGGGTACTTGATCAACGCGCGGGTCTGGTCGGGCACGATCAAGCGCGTCACGCCGCCGAAGAACTCGAGCGCTCGCACCTGGGCGCCGATCCAGTCGGCGGTGGTCTGGCGCGCGGTGGCGCAGGCGAAGGTGTAGTTCGACGCGCCGAGCGTGGCAACGAAGATCTGCGCCGCGGTGATCCCGCCAGTGCCGGCGTCGATGAGGGGCACGGTGTCCCCGGCGTAGTCGACGAACAGCTTCTCGCCGCCGATGTGGGTCTGGCGCATCGAGCGCTTCAGACTCTGCGCAAACGCGCGGTACTTGATGCAAAAGCTCGTGTACTTGTAGGCCCGCTCGTTGTCACGCGCGTACTCCTCCCACAGCAGTTGCAGCGTGACGCCGGCGCGCTTGAGCTCTTGGTGCACGAGCGCAAAGTCGGGCGCGAGCTGGTGGCTCGAACGTGGCAGCGCAGGCCGGAACAACCGGGCCTCGAGTTCGTCGTCGGTGAGGCTCTGGGCAACGTCCCAATCGACGCCGGCCGCGCGGGCCAGCGACACATACTTGCCCGCCGAGCTCTTGGAGATCTTGAGTGCTCGGGCGACCTCGCTGTAGCTCAGCCCTGCGTGCAGCCGCAGGCGCAATGTCTCTCGGATTCGGCGCATGGTGACTCTGTTCGTTGGCATCGGCTTGATCCGCAAAAAGCGGTGAGCCTAGGCCGGTTCAACTAGTCACTTGCACGCCCCCCAAATCGTCCGCGATGACGCTGAAACAGCGTCCGCGATCACACTGAAATGCCGTCCGCGATCACGCTGAAAGACCGTCCGCGATCAGCCTGAAACGCCGTCCGCGATGTGCTGAAATACGCAGCAGCGATGATCTTCAGCTCGCCGCCGCAGTTGGGGCAGTGTTCCATGTCGATCTCGAAGACCCGCTTGAGCAGCTTGGCCCAGCTCAGCCGCACCGAGTG
>JBDSBD010000182.1:0-9409 GCA_039921765.1 Burkholderiaceae bacterium | reverse complement strand
AGCACCACCATCAGTTCGATCAGCGTGAAGCCACGCGCGCGACGTGCCCCCGCGCGAACGTCTGCCGTGAGCGTGGCGCCGCGTGCCTGCCTCAGCCAGTTCCGGGCGCGCACGATGGCGTGCGCCTGCGGCGTGGCGTGACGGATGCCGCACTTGTGCGGCGCATGGAGGGTTCGGGGCCACATGATTGATGAGTTCCTGCCAGCGCGGCGACTGGGGTTGCAAAGCGCTTGAATCATAATCGCGCATGCTCGCAAGGCTTAGCGCATTCGTCATCTGGGGCCTGGTGGCCGCCTCGGCGGTATTCTGGGCGCTTCGCCTGTGGGTGCAAGCGCCTGGTGCGCCCGACTACACGGTGGCCGTCGCCAATGCCGGCGCGGTGCGTGGCGACCTGACGCGCCTGCTCGGCGCCACCCCGACCTCTGTCGCGGCCGCTGTGGCGAGCCCCGATGCCGCGGCGCGCTTCAAGCTGCTCGGCATCATGGCACCGGACCCGCGGCGCGCGGCTGAGGCCCATGGTGGCCTGGCACTGATCGCCGTCGATGACAAGCCGGCCCGCGCTTATGCGGTCGGCGCCCGGCTCGACGATGACCTGGTGTTGCAGTCGGTGAGCTTGCGCACCGCGTCCATCGGACCGGCGCAGGGGCGAGCGACGCTTCAACTTGAGTTGCCGGCCCTGCCGGCAGCTGCAACCGGAACGCTCGTCTCGGCGCCCGGCGTCATCCCGCAGCCGGGCCGGGGTGGCGTGGCCATGCCAGCCCCGGTGCCGCGCGCGGAACCGTCGAACCCGGGCGCACCGCCGCAGGCCGCACCGTTGCCGGCGCGCGTGCCGCTGGCTCCGCGTTCCACAATCTCGCCCGCGCAACGCGGCGAGGCGACCCGCTAAGCACACGCTTCCGTGGGTGCGCCGCGCGGCGGCACCATCGCGTCGGTCAGAGAGACGGTGGCGGCTCGAGAGTCGAGGCGATGCCGCCCGGATGGGTCGGGCCGGGTTCTTCGCCCTCGGCCACTTCGGTCAGCAGTGCCGCGGCGCTGCGCACCAGCGGCCAGGCCAACGTGGCGCCGGTGCCGTCGGTGCTTTCCATGCCGAGTTCGAGCAACGCTGACGCATGGAACAACGCCAGCGCCTGATCAAGGCCCTGGTGGCTGTGGCTGCGGCAGTAGACGCAGTAGTCGGTGACTGCCGGTGCGATGCGCGCCGCCACCATCAGTGCGGCGCAGGCTGGCACGCCATCGATCACGATCAGGTGGCGCTTGCTGCCTGCGACCAGCATCACGCCAACCATCATGGCCATCTCGAAGCCACCGAACGCGGCCAACACCTCGACCGGATCGATCACGTCCTTGTGACGCGCCTGGGCGCCTTGCAGCAGCGCGAGCATGCGCTCGAGTTCGGCCTCGTCCATGTCGGGGCCCGAAATCAGCAGGTCGCTCAGGTGCGCGCCTGAAAGCCGCGACAGCACCAGCGCGGCGCTCTCGAGCGAGCCAAAGCCGATGCCGGCGCACGCCACCGCATTGCCGACCAGCGAATCAGCGATCTCCATGCCGGCGCGGATCGCGGCATGCGCCTGGTCGAGCGACATCGCCGAGGTGACACGCGCATTGCGCGTGCCGTGGGCGATCTTGCGCGCCAGCAGCCGCGCATGTGGCGCCACCGACTCGGCCACGCCGCAATCGACCACCGACAGTTCAAGCCCCTGAATGCGCGCGAACACCGCCACCGGCAACTGCGAAGTCAGCAACTGGCGAGCCAGCTGCGCGGTCGATTGGCGCCCGGCCGTGCCGATGCCGTCGACCACCAGGCCATGGTCGGAGGCAAAGATCGCGATCTGCGGCGTGCGAAAGCGCGGCTTCAGCGTGTTCTGGATCAAGCCCAGTCGCACCGCCAACGGCTCGAGTTCACCAAGGCTCCCTGTCATCTCGGCGCGACGCGCGAGCTTGCTGCGCAGCGCCTGCTCGAGCAGCGGGTTCGTGGTGGGACTGATGAGCGAACGATTGACCGACATCTGGATTCTTGGGCAGTGCGAGCGGGCAGGCGATTGTGAGCCCCTGCGACGTGGACACGCAATCGGTGCTGCCGCTCACCCCGGCGCAACTGGCATCGAAGCCGCGTCGATCGCTGTGCGGGTAAGCCTCCTCTGTGGAAGCCGCACCCCGCTCCCACGCTGTGCATCCGGCGCTGTCAGCGCAGGAACAACCGGTATACCGGGTTGTCGGTCTCATCCGCGCACGGATAGGCCAGGCCCTCCAGGAACTTGCGGAACTTCTTGTTGTCGGCGCGCGGCACCTGGATGCCCACCAGGATGCGGCCGTAGTCGGCACCCTGGCTGCGGTAGTGGAACAGGCTCACGTTCCAGTCCGGATGCAGGCTGGAGAGAAAGCGCATCAACGCGCCCGGGCGCTCCGGGAAGTCGAAGCGATACAGACGTTCGTCCTGCGCCAGCGGGCTGCGCCCGCCCACCATGTAGCGCAGGTGCTGCTTGGCCAGATCGTCGTCGGTGAGGTTCAGGGTGGCGAAGCCGTGGCGCTCGAAGGCGCGCGCCAGCTTGTCCGCCTCATCGCGGTTGGCGGTGGCCACGCCGACGAACACGTGCGCGTGTTGCGCGTCGGAGATGCGGTAGTTGAATTCGGTCACGGCGCGCGGCCCGAGCAGTTCGCAAAAGCGCTTGAAGCTGCCGCGCTCCTCTGGAATCGTCACCGCGAAAAGCGCCTCGCGGGCCTCGCCGACCTCGGCGTGCTCAGCGACGAAACGCAGGCTGTCGAAGTTCATGTTGGCGCCGCTGGTGATCGCCACGAACGTCTTGCCCTTGCAGCGGTGCGTGTTGATGTACTGCTTGATCGCCGCAACGCCAATCGCGCCCGAGGGCTCGAGGATGCTGCGCGTGTCCTGGAACACGTCCTTGATCGCTGCACAGGCGGCGTCGGTGTCGACGACCACGTAGTCGTCGACCAGTTGCCGCGCCAGGCGAAAGGTCTCGACGCCCACCATCTTCACCGCGGTACCGTCGGCGAACAGCCCGACATCGTTGAGCTGCACGCGCTTGCCGGCTCGCACCGAACGCAGCATCGCGTCCGAACCCACCGACTGCACGCCGATCACCTGAATTTCGGGGCGCACCGACTTGATGTAGGCCGCCACGCCCGAGATCAGCCCGCCGCCACCGATGGCGACGAACACCGCGTCGATCGGCCCCTGGTGCTGACGCAGGATCTCCATCGCGACGGTGCCCTGGCCGGCGATCACGTCGGGGTCGTCGAACGGATGCACGAAGGTCAGTCCGTTCTCGGCCTGCAACTCGAGCGAGCGCGTGTACGCGTCCGAGTAGCTGTCACCGAAAAGCACAACCTCGCCACCCAATGCACGCACCGCATCGATCTTCAGCCTGGGCGTGGTCACCGGCATCACGATCATGGCCTTGCAGCCCATGCGACGGGCGGCGAGCGCCACACCTTGCGCGTGGTTGCCGGCCGACGCGCAGATCACACCACGCTCGAGTTGTTCGGGCGCGAGTTTCGCCATCTTGTTGTAGGCGCCGCGCAACTTGAAGCTGAACACCGGCTGGGTGTACTCGCGCTTGAGCAGGACGTGGTTGCCCAGGCGGCGCGAAAGGTTCTTCGCGCCCTCGAGCGGGGTTTCGATCGCCACGTCGTAGACACGCGCGGTAAGAATCTTTTGCAGGTAGTCGGGCAGCGTCAGCTCGCGGCCTGGTTTCGCGCCGCGCTCGGGCGGCTTGCGGCGGGGAACGACCATTCCTGTTCTCTCCTGATGGGGCAGATTGCGGCGTTGCATCATACGGCGCTGCCGCGACGGGCCCGTCTGGCTGCGCCCTTGTGGTGAGGCTCAGAAAAAAGCCCAGAGCATTGCGGCTCTGGGCTGAATCCACCAATGGAGCAGGTGGAGGAGACAATCGATCCGGCGGGGTGCGTTCGCGGGCGCGGCAGCGCAACCGACCACCGTAGATGGCGCAGTTTAGAGCTAATTTTGCTGCACTGCAATATGCGAACGCGTGCGCAGTTGACAAGCTTGCCCGGCGTTCTTCGGCTTTGTGCAAAATAGCCGTCCGGCCGACCCTCATCAACGCGGCGCGGTGGGGCAATGGACCATGGAATGCACGATCAACTGGCTGCCCGACAGCGGCATGGCGTTCTCGGCCGAGACCGGTAGCGGTCACCTGCTGACTATGGATGGTGCGCCTGACGGCGGCGGGCGCAACCTGGCGCCGCGACCGATGGAAGTCGTGCTCGCTGGCACCGGCGGCTGCACCGCGTACGACGTGGTGCTGATTCTCAAGCGCGGCCGCCATGACGTGCGTGGCTGCCAGGTTGCGGTGACGTCCGAGCGCGCAACGGTTGACCCGAAGGTCTTCACGAAAATCCATATGCACTTCAGCGTCAGCGGCGTGGGGCTGACCGAGGCTGCGGTCGAACGCGCGGTTCAGCTGTCGCACGAAAAGTATTGCTCGGCGAGCACCATGCTGGCCAAGACGGCGACGATCACGACCAGTTTTGAGTTGAAGCCGGTCTGACCGCGCGCAGGCTCACTGGGAAACGCTCGGCCGACCTGGTTACCGGTTCGCACCGGTGGTTGGTCGTCGCGGCGCGGCCTGAGGCGCTCACAGCGCGAAACGTGCACGGTCTCGAGTTCCTTGGCCGCCCCTGAGAGGTCGCGAAGCCGCTGACGACGCGCAGGCGCTCAGAGGTAGTGCGCGGTGCCCGTCATCACGCGCGCCGCCTGGCGCATGGCCCAGCGGACCGGCCAGGCCAGGCGCACGCCACCTGCAGCCTCGGCTGCCGATGCGTGGCGCGCCTCGTCGTCCTTCATGTGTTGCACGATGATGCGGGATGCCGAATCGGGCGCGGGCAGGCGGTCCAGATGTCCGTTCAGGTGTTGTTCGACCTGGCGCTCGGTCTCGGCGACGAAACCCAGGCTGATGGCGTCGCCGGCGCGCCCGGCCAGCAAGCCCAGGCCGAAGGCACCTGCATACCAAAGTGGATTCAACGCGCTGCGCCGCGCACCGAGTTCTTGCAGGCGTTGCTGGGTCCAGGCCAGGTGGTCGGTTTCGTCCCGGCCCGCCTGCTTGAACTGACGGCGCAGGCCGGCGTTGCGCGTGCTCAGCGCCTGCGCGTTGTACAGAGCCTGGGCGCAGACTTCGCCGACATGATTCACGCGCATCAGCGCGCCCGAAAGGCGGCGTTGGCCATCGTCGAGCGCCGGGCCAGGCGTCGCCGGGGCCGGGCAGGCGCGCGCTGCATGGCTGGCGCCCGACAAGGTGCGCAGCGCGCCATCGGCGGCAATCAGCAAGTCGTCCAACGGTGGAAATCGAGGCCGGGGAAGGGGTGACAGTTTCGGCAGCTTCATGGAATCCAGCATAGCGCGTGGATTTTTGGCGCGAGGCGGCTCGGGCGTGGTCTGGCGCATCCTGCAAGTGGGAGAACGGCTTCGATTGGGATCGAGTACCTTCTGTGCAGGCCGAACCAACACTTGTCCCCTTGTCCCACGGCCGCGCAAGGGGCGGCATCTCGTTGTGCACAGACAACACAATACCCTTTTTTGGCCAGCAAAGCTTTCCAGCACCCGGCCCCTCTGGTGCAATACACCCAACTTCCGCTGAGGGGGTTGTGCCTGATCTGCCCAAACGAGGGTGATTGTCGATCGGGACCTCTTGTTCAACCTAGGAGATAGTCGCAATGAAAAAATCTCTGCTCGCTCTCGCAGTTTTGGGCGGTTTTGTCGCTGGCGCTTCGGCACAGTCTTCGGTGACCTTGTTCGGTATCGTTGACGTGAGCGCCAAGGCGGTCAAGAACGACGGTGTCGGCACTCTGAAGACCCTTGCCAACAGCGGTCTCAACTCCAGCCGTCTGGGCTTCCGTGGCGTTGAGGATCTGGGTGGTGGTCTGAAGGCTGGTTTCTGGCTTGAAGGTGCGCTGTCGAACGATGACGGCACCCCGGCTGGGTTTGATTTCCGCCGTCGTTCCACTGTGAGCCTGATGGGTGGGTTCGGTGAAGTCCGTCTCGGCCGTGACTACACCCCGACGTTCTGGAGCACCACGATTTTCGATCCGTTCGGTACCAACGGTGTCGGCTCGTCGCTCAACATGACGCACTATGTGGGTCAGACGAACTATGTTCGCGCCAGCAACAGCATCAGCTACCTTACGCCGGCAATGGGCGGCCTGTACGGTCAGCTCACGGTGGCGGCTGGTGAAAACGTGACCGGCAAGTACGTCGGCGGCCGTATCGGTTACGCGGCAGGCCCGTTCAACGTCGCTGCTGCTGCAGGCCAGACGGACGGCGTGGGCGCGGGCGCGGACTTCAAGGTCTGGAACGTCGCTGGGTCGTATGACTTCGGCATGGCCAAGGTCATGGCGCAGTACAACAATGAAAAGCTTGCGTCTCCGACCAATGCCAAGGAGAACCGCTGGCTGATCGGTGCCGTGGTGCCGATGGGCCAAGGTGAGTTGCACGCTTCGTTCATTCGCACCGACGAGACGTCAGCAGCGAATCGCGACGCGAACCAGGTGGCTCTCGGCTACGTGTACAACTTGTCCAAGCGCACGGCGCTGTACGGCACGGTTGCCCGCCTCGATAACAAGAACAACGGGACCTTGGCAATCGGTGGCGGCAACGCTGGCATCACCCCGGGCGGTAACTCGACCGGTATGGAAGTGGGCCTGCGTCACAGCTTCTGATCTGATGGGTCGCTCGCCTAGTGCGAGCTCCCAGAAGATATGAAAGGCCGCCTTCGGGCGGCCTTTTTTTTGCCCGACATTTTCGACTTCGCCGCGGTTTCGCCTGCGTGCAGTGGGGCGAGTCGAGCTGCGGCCAGGTCGAACGCGCGATCGCCCTCCGGCGGAGAACACCGGTTCAGGCGGAGCTTCGGCAAGGATGAATGAGACCAGTTTGAGGCCTGTCCGGAGTGATCCCGTCGCGCTCTCTGGTCTCAACGCTGCAACGTGACCAGCATCGGCGCGCCCAGCGCCATCGCGAGCTTCTTCAATGTGGCCACCGCGCCAGTGCGCCTGGCCGCTTCGATCCGGCTCACATCGGAGCTTGCTCGGCCTGGCCACATCGGTCAGCGCGCGAGTTGTGAGGCCGTCGTGCTCGCGCCAGGTTCCCGGCGGCCGGGTACAACCGACCGTCGCACGGGGCCACGGCTGAGGGGTCGTGCACCTCATCGTCCTCGGTGATCGTCTGGTCATCGACCGCAGCGTCTTCGGCGTCGTCTACCACTTGACGCATCAGCCGCCCGCAGCGTGGGCGGCGGCACGTCGAACGCAGGCTTGCCGTCTTGTCCGATCACTTGAGCTTCGCTCATTCGCACACTCTTCGCCCGCGCCGATTCGCGGCACACGCACCACCCGTCGCCCCGCGTCCATGTCAAGGACGATGCGTGAGCACGCGCAGTCGATCGCCCGGTTGGTTCGCCGGTGTTGACCGCGCTGAACGGGCCGCACACGGGTCACGATCTTCGGCTCCAATAGTGCATTCACGTGGCGTGGCATCGCGTTCAGCATCCTGCGCGACGCGCCGGAGTGCTCGATCGAGTGCATGCCGACATGTCAGCATTCGATCCCAGTAGCGCTGCAGCCACCTTCCAGCCGGCCGCTCCGCTCCGCGGGCCGGCGTCTCCAAGGCATGCGCCCATCGCTGGGGCAGATCTCGGGCTGCGATTCTGGATTGCGCACGCGCTGGCGGTCGTGCCCGCAACTTCGGGCATACCCCTTTGACGCGAGCCGTGGGTTTTGTTCTGATCGAAGGCTGTTCACATTTTCTGCTGCTCGATGCTTGTTTTCGTACTTCGCCGCCTTGTTCAAGCCGTGATCGTGATGCTCACGGTCGCGTTCATCGCCTTCATGCTGTTCCAGTACGTCGGCGACCCGGTGAACAACATCCTCGGGCAGGACGCCACGCCGCAGCAGCGCCAGCAACTGCGGGTCGATCTGGGTCTGGACAAGCCGTTCTTTGTCCAGTTCGGACACTTCGTCACGCGCGCTGCGCAGGGCGAATTCGGCCTGAGCCTGCGCCAGGGCCAGAAGGTTTCGTCACTCATCGCGGAGCGATTGCCTGCCACCCTCGAGCTCTCGGTGCTGGCTGCGCTGCTGGCGCTCTTTCTCGGTGTGCCGATGGGGGTCTACTCCGCTTTGCGGCGCAACACCTTCTTGTCGCAGGTGATGATGACGGTGTCGCTGATCGGCGTGTCACTGCCAACTTTTCTGATCGGCATTCTGCTGATCCTGGTGTTCGCGGTCATGCTGAAATGGCTGCCGAGCTACGGGCGTGGCGATGTGGTTGCGCTGGGCAGCTGGACCACCGGGATGCTCACGATGGATGGCTGGAAGCACCTGCTGATGCCGGCGATCACGCTCGCCGTCTTCCAGCTCGCGTTGATCATGCGCCTGGTGCGTTCCGAGATGCTCGAGGTGCTGCGCGCCGACTACATCAAGTTCGCGCGCGCGCGCGGCCTGCCCAACCGGGTCGTGTACTTTGGCCACGCGCTCAAGAACACCCTGGTGCCGGTGATCACAATCACGGGTTTGCAGCTCGGCGGATTGATCGCGTTTGCCATCATCACCGAGACGGTGTTCCAGTGGCCGGGCATGGGGTTGCTGTTCATCCAGGCCGTGACATTCGCCGACGTTCCCATCATGGCGGCGTACCTGTGCCTGATCGCGGCAATCTTCGTCGTGATCAATCTGATCGTGGATCTGCTGTACTTCGCGGTCGACCCGCGCCTGCGTGTCGAACGGCTTGTTGGGGGGCATTGACCCTGATGTCGCTCCCCTTGGCGCCCGTCGAGAATTCCCTTCTGAACCTTTCCTGGAGATTCCAATGAAATTCAAGCAATCCGTTCTGGCTGCAGCCCTGGTACTGGCCTGTGGCCTGACACAGGCGCTGACCTTGCGCGTGGCGAACCAGGGCGATGTGCAGTCGCTCGATCCGCACTCATTGAACGAGAGTCTGCAGCTCAGCTTTGACGGCAATATCTATGAATCGCTGATCGAGCGTGGCAAGAAAATGGAGCTCGTGCCGACGCTGGCCACCAAATGGACCCAGACCAGCCCGACCGTATGGCGCTTCGATCTGCGCCAGGGTGTGAAATTCCACGACGGCACGCCGTTCACCGCCGACGATGTGGTGTTCACG
Source organism: Burkholderiaceae bacterium (assembly GCA_039921765.1). Taxonomy (GTDB): domain Bacteria; phylum Pseudomonadota; class Gammaproteobacteria; order Burkholderiales; family Burkholderiaceae_C; genus JBDSBD01. The sequence continues at coordinate 264 of JBDSBD010000182.1, read as the reverse complement.
TTCAAGCGCGCCGCCGGTGAAGGCTCGGACATGAAGGGGTACACCAACCCGATCAAGGAAGTGCGCAAGGTCGGCGACTTCGCGGTCGAGATCGAAACCATCGCGCCATACCCGATCCTGCCCGACACGCTGACCACGCTGGGCATGATGAGCCAGAAGTGGTGCGAGGCGAACAAGGCGACCCAGCCGGTGGACCGGCGCAAGGGCATCGAGAACACCGCCAGCTTCAAGGCCAACGGCACCGGCGTCTTCCGGCTGAAGGAG
>JBDSBD010000181.1:0-7144 GCA_039921765.1 Burkholderiaceae bacterium | reverse complement strand
CTGGAGCAGCCCGGCAAACAGGATCGGCCGGTAGCGCACTTCGCAAGACAGCCCTTCGAGCACCTGCGGCAAGCGCTCAAAGGCCAGGTAGGCAAACGGCGAGATCGGGTCGAACCAGAAGCTCAGGTGTTTCATGAGACCACGGCCACGACGGCCTGGAAGGGCTTCATGCTCATGACGCTTCGGCCGCATCGGCCTGGCACCGCGCCCGGCGCGGCGCGAGCTGGTCCCAGACCTCGAGCTTCGCGGCGTCGCTCAAGGTTGCCCAGGCCACGATCTCGTCGAGCGTGCGCATGCAGCCCTCGCACCAACCGGTGCGCGTGTCCATGCGGCACACGTTCGTGCAAGGACTGGGAACTGCGGCGTCGGGGAGCATCACGTGCCTCAGGCCTGCGTCACGTCGCGCACCGGCGCGCCGGTCAGCTCGACGAGCTGCTGCGGGGTCAGCTGGAACACGCCGCGCGGGTGTCCGGCGGCGGCCCAGATCTCGTCGAAGCGAAACAGCTCGCGGTCGATCAGCGCGACGGGCCGGGTGGCATGGCCAAGCGGCGCGACACCGCCGATCGTGAAACCGGTGCGGGCCTTCACGAACGCCGCGTCGGCCCGCCCCAGGGCGCCGATGAGCGCGCTCACCTTGTGTTCGTCGACCCGTCTGTCGCCCGAGGTAACGACGAGCACCGCCGCGTCATCACCGAGGCGCCGGAACACCACGCTCTTGGCGATCTGGCCGACGCCGACGCCAAGCACATCGGCCGCCTCCTGCGCGGTGCGCGCCGCGATCTCGAGAAAGCGCGGCGCGTGCGCGTGACCGCGCGCGGAGAGCAGTGCGCTGACACGGCGAAAGCCTTCGGGGCGATCGTGCCGATCGCCATCCCGGCTCGCATCGTTGGAGGCCGCCGCGCTCAGCGGGCCGGCTTCCTGCGTCGCCCTGCCGCGGGCCTCCGGGAGGCTCGTGCGTGGCCCATCGCGTTCCGGCGCGCTCATGCCGCCGTGGCCCTGGCCTGCGCTGCGGCGCGCTTGGCGAGCAGCGCATTGCCCGTGCGCGAGACCGGCTTGCGGCCCAGGCGCTGCGAGATGAACGCGGCGGCGTCGACCAGCCGCTCGATGTCGATGCCGGTCTCGATGCCCAGGCCGTTGAGCATGAACAGCACGTCCTCGGTGCCGACGTTGCCGGTCGCGCCCTTGGCGTACGGGCAGCCGCCCAGGCCGGCCACGCTCGCATCGAAAGTGTGGATGCCGAGCTCCAGGCAGGCGTAGATGTTGGCCAGCGCCTGGCCGTAGGTGTCGTGGAAGTGGCCGCTGACCTGGTCGAGCGGGTAATGCCTGAGCGCGCGCTCGAGCGCCGCCTGCGCGCGCTTCGGGGTGCCCACGCCGATGGTGTCGGCGACTCCGCAGTGATCGACGCCAATGCCTTTCATCAGGACCACGACTCGCTCCACCTCATCGGGAGTCACCTCGCCCTGGTACGGACAGCCGAGTGCGCACGAGATCGCGCTTCGCACCTTGATGCCCTGTGCGTGCGCGGCTACCACCACGGGCCGGAAGCGTTCGATGCTTTCCTCGATGCTGCAATTGATGTTGCGCTGGCTGAAGGCCTCGCTCGCGGCGCCGAACACGACGATCTCGTCGGGCCGGCGTGCGGGGTCGGCGATGGCGGCCTCGAAGCCCTTCAGATTGGGTGTGAGCACCGAGTAGCGCACACCACCGACCGGAGCACTCTGATGCGCGCCCGGGCTCGAGCCTTGCGGACGGCCGGGCGGGTTCAAGCGCCGCACGCCCGCCATGACCTCGGCGTTGTCGGCCATCTGCGGCACCCACTTCGGGCTCACGAAACTCGTGACCTCGATCTCGCGCAGCCCGGCGGCCTGGAGCCGGCGCACGAGCTCGATCTTGTCGGCCGCGGAAACCGGCTGGGCTTCGTTTTGCAGCCCGTCGCGCGGACCCACCTCGACCAGCGTGACCTGGGATGGAATCATGACAAAAGTCTCACTCGATTGACTTGCGTGCGCGCCGCCCCCGAACCTGGGGATGGGCACGCGGCGCGACTGGCGGGACGATGGCGGCATTCGACCTCTGGAGCCCCCTTGGACCCAACCCTGCGCTTTCGCATCGCCACCCGCATCCATTTTGCGCTGCTGCGCCATTTCGGCGAGGACGTGCAAGTCGACTCCCTTCTCAAGGGTGAGGGCGAGGCACGCGAGGCACTCTGGGTCTGCGAGGCGTCGGGCGACCCGGAACTTGCCGGGCTCGCGCGCCGGCTCGAGCGGCGCTCGCGCGCCCCGCGCCGGGGGGTTGGCGCACGAGCGCGCGCCGTCCTGTCGGGGAAACTGGCGCCGGCAACTTCGAGCCGCTGAGGCTGGCGGTTCACTTCGTTGCCACCAGGCGCAGCAGTTCGCCGCCTTCATCGACCTGATCACCCACGGCGTAGAGCAGCTCTTCGACCGTGCCGTCGCGCGGCGCCGCGATGGTGTGCTCCATCTTCATTGCCTCCATCACCGCGAGCGGCTGGCCGAGTCTGACCTGCTCGCCGACCTTCACGAGCAGCGCGATCAACTTGCCCGGCATCGGCGCGGTCAGGCTGCCCGCCTCCAGCGCGCCATCGCCTGAATGTGCCACCGGATCGACCTCGTCGACCACCGCCGAGCCCATCGGCGCAAAGATGCTGAAACGCTCAGCCGTGGCATACACGTGCAGCGAAACACGGTGCTCGCCGAGCGTCACGTCATAAGCCGCACCGCCACGCGCGCGCCACTCCAGCGGCCAGCGCTGCGCGTCCTGCACCAGTATCTGGCCCGCCGCGCCGCGCTCGAGCGTGAAGCGGTGCAGCGTGTCTTTGGCCTGCAGCTCGAAGCGGCGCACCGCTGCGCCGTGCAAACGCCAGGCGTCGCGCCGCGACCAGGGGTCGCTGCCCTCGAGCGCGCGCTCGGCATTGAGCGTGTGCGCCACCACGCCGGCTGCCGCGATCTCGATCGGCAACGGCGCCGCGTCGAACAGGACCGCGCGCTCGCGCTCGATCAGAGCGGTGTCGAGATCGGCCGTCGCAAACGACGCACTGGCGGCGACGCGGCGCAGGAACGCGACATTGGTGTGCAGCCCGACGATGTGGGTGGCGGCAAGCGCGGCATCGAGCCGCGCCAGCGCCTGGGCCCGGTCGGCGCCCCAGACGATCAGCTTGGCGATCATCGGGTCGTAGAACGGCGAGATCGCATCGCCCTCGCGCACTCCGGCGTCGATCCGAACCCCGGGCATCCGAGCGCCCGGCGTGGTGCTCACCGCGGCAGCGGCCACCCCCGAGCCAGCGTGCGCCACCTCAGGCCCGGCCGAGGGCCCGCGTGTCAGGTCCGCCCAGGCAAACTCCAGCGCCTCCTGTGGCGTGCGATACACCTCGAGCCGGCCGGTCGCCGGCAGAAACTGTGCGTCCGGGTTCTCGGCGCAGATGCGCGCCTCGATCGCATGGCCGTGGATGCGCAGCTCGTGCTGTTGCAGCGGCAGCGGCTCGCCCGCGGCGACGCGCAGCTGCCATTCCACCAGGTCCAGGCCCGTGATGGCCTCGGTCACCGGGTGTTCGACCTGCAGCCGCGTGTTCATTTCCATGAAGAAGAAGCGCAGATCGTTGGTCGCGGTGCCAGTGTCATCGCTCTTGCCACGGCCGCCGCCACCGTGCGGCCCGGCCTCCGACCCCGAAACCGGCTCGGCGATGAACTCCACCGTGCCGGCACCCACATAGCCCACCGCCTTGGCAGCGGCCACCGCGGCGGCCCCCATCTCGGCGCGGCGCGCTTCGCTGATGCCGGGCGCAGGAGCTTCCTCGAGCACCTTCTGGTGGCGGCGCTGCACCGAACAATCGCGCTCGAACATGTAGACACAGTTGCCGTGCGTGTCGCCGAACACCTGGATCTCGATGTGGCGCGGCCGGGTCACGTAGCGCTCGATCAATACCGCATCGTTGCCGAAGCTGTTGATGGCCTCACGCTTGCACGACGCGAGCGCAGCATCGAATTCGGCGCTCTTTGTGACGATGCGCATGCCCTTGCCGCCACCGCCCGCGCTGGCCTTGATCAGCACCGGGAAGCCGATGGCATCCGCCTCGCGCCTGAGCAGTGCCGGGTCCTGGTCGGCGCCCTGGTAGCCCGGCACCAACGGCACCCCGGCCCGCCCCATCAGCCGCTTCGATTCGGCCTTCAGGCCCATCGCCTTGATCGCCGAGGGCGGCGGGCCGATGAACACCAGGCCGGCGTCGGCACAGGCCTGCGCAAACTCTGCGTTCTCGCTCAGGAAACCGTAGCCCGGATGCACCGCCTGCGCGCCCGTGGCCAGCGCCGCCTCGATGATGCGCGCGCCGCGCAGATAGCTCGCCGAGGGCGCCGATGCGCCGATGTGCACCGCCTCGTCACAGGCGAGCACGTGCTTGGCATTCGCGTCGGCTTCCGAATACACGGCCACCGTTCGCACGCCGAGCTTGCGGGCTGTGGCGGCGACGCGGCAGGCGATTTCGCCCCGGTTGGCGATCAGGATCTTCGTGAACATGGTGTCTCCGTGGCTCCATCGCCCGCGCACGCTGCGCGTGCCAGGCCATTTGACTTCGTCGCTGCGCCGCTGCGCGGCTGGTCGCCACCGTTGGCGATCAGAATTTTCCTGAACATGTGAACCTCATGACGACGGCTGAGCCGCCCCGAACCGAACCGACCAACGGCGCACCAACTGGCGCAGAAACCGGGCAAGAAACCAGATCAGCGCCAACGCCAGGGCCACCGCAAAAGCAAGCAAGATGAAGAACAGCGTCGGGTGCGTCCACGACAGCCACAAGGTGACCGGCACCACGCCATCGCCGAGCAAGGACATCGCCACGTTCGAGAACGGCTCGGGCGAGGTGTTGAGCGCGGCCCGCGTGGTCGCCTTGGCCACATGGCTGGTGGCGGCGAGCGTGCCGCCCATCAATGCCACGGCCATCGCCCAGCTCGCCTGATCGGCACCAAACACCGAAGCCGCGAGCGCGGCGCCAGCCGGAATGCGCACGACGGTGTGAATCGCGTCCCAGAGCGTGTCGATGCCGGGAATCTTGTCGGCGAAGAACTCGACGAACAGCATCAGCCCGCTGGCGCCGAGCATCACCGGGCTTTGCAGCAGCATCAAACCCGATGGCAGTTCAACCCAGCCAACGAAGCCCGCGAGACCGGTCAGGAACACGACCGCATAGAGCCGCATGCCGCTGGCCCAGCCAAGCGCCGCGGCGATCGCGAGCAGCGAGACGGTGTCGATCGGCAGCTGATTCATCGATCAATCCACCCGCCAGGCCGGCTTGCGCTTGTTCAGGAAGCTCTGCACGCCCTCGCGACCTTCCGCGCTCGCACGGATGTCGGCAATGCGGCGCGCGGTCTCGTCGCGCAATGCCGCATCGAAGGGCCGCCCCGCCACATCCTGCACCAGCTTCTTGCAAGCCCGGGTGGCCATCGGCCCGTTGGCGACCAGCGCCGTGACAATCTCATCGACCTTCGCATCGAGCCCATCCAGTGCGCACACCTCGTGCACAAAGCCCAGCACCGCGGCCTGCATGGCGCTGAAGCGCTCGGCGGTGACGAAGTAGAGTCGCGCGGCCGGCTCGCCCAGCGCGCGGATCACGTAGGGGCTGATCGTCGCGGGCAGCAGACCGAGCCTGGCTTCGCTGAGGCAGAAGTTCGCGCCCTCGGCCGCGATCAGCACATCGCACACCGCGGCCAGGCCGACGCCACCGGCATAGCAATCGCCGTGGATGCGCGCGACCACCGGCACCGGGCAACTCCAGATCGTCCACAGCATGCCGGCGAGCTGCCCCGCGTCGGCGCGGTTCTGCTCCCAGTCGTAGCCCGCCATCTCGCGCATCCACGAGAGATCGGCACCGGCGCAGAAGGCCTTGCCGTGGCCGCCGAGCACGATGGCGCGCAGCCCGGAGTCGCCCGACAGTTCGGCGAAGACCCGGGTCAGCTCGGTGATCGATTGCGCGTTGAACGCGTTGCGTACTTCGGGGCGGTTCAGGAACACGCGCGCCACATGCGGCGTGGGCCGGGTCACATCGATCTGCGTGAAGCTCATGGGTTGACACTCTCGGCTTGCAGCATCCACACCAGATCGAGCTCGGGGCACGAGCGGCCCAGAGCCGTGATCGCTGCGCTGATCTGGCCCCGGTGGTGGCTGCCATGGTTGAAGACATGGGCGAGCGTGGGCGCGAACGGCAACGATTGCGCCACGCCGCGCGTTGTTGTGTAGGCAAGCCGGCCGTCGAAGCGCGCCGCGTCCATGGAGGCGATCAACGGCTGCCAGTGCGTCGCCGCGTCGAGCAGCCGTTCGCGCAATCGCCTGCGCTCGACCTCGAGTTCGGCGTCGAGCGCGATCCGGTTCGACACGCCCTGCGCAAAACGCGGGAACCAGACGCTGTGCTCGGCCACCAGCAGATGGTTCAGCGTGCCGTGCACGCTCTTGAAATACAGCCCCAGGTCACGCCGGTACTCGTCGTCCTGCAGCGCGTCGACATGCTCGAACAGCTTGCGCGTGGCCCAGACGTTGTATCGGGCGAGTGTGCTGAAGTGGGCGTGCGGGTCCATGGCAACGTCGAGGCAGGTTGATGCGTCCGTCAATACCGCTTGGCGACTTCGTCCAGCATCACTTCGGTGGCGCCGCCACCGATCGCGAGCACGCGCGCATCACGCCAGAGCCGCTCGATCGCGGTCTCGCGCATGTAGCCCATGCCGCCGTGGAATTGCTGACAAGCCTGCACCACTTCATTGACGAGCTCACCGGTCAGCGCCTTGAGCATCGAGACCTGCTGCACCACGTCGTGCTGCTGGGTGACGCGCCAGGCGCAGTGGTACATGAACGCGCGCGCGGCCTGCACCTTGGCATCGAGCATCGCCAGGCGCTGGCGGACCACCTGCTTGTCGAACAAGGTGCCGCCGAAGGCCAGGCGCTGGCGCACCTGTTCCAGCGTCATCTTCAGCGCCTGCGTGCAGTGGCCGACCGCCATGGCCGCGAGCGCGATGCGCTCGGTCTGGAAGTTCTTCATCACCGAGTAGAAGCCCTTGTTCTCCTCGCCGAGCAGGTTCTCGGCCGGGATGCGGCAGTCGTCGAACACGAGCTCGGCCGTGTCGGAGGACAACCAGCCCGACTTCTT
>JBDSBD010000180.1:0-6725 GCA_039921765.1 Burkholderiaceae bacterium | reverse complement strand
GATCCCCGAGCTCGCGCGGATCTGGCGCCTGCTGACGCGAGCCGACTTGCGAAACACGCCGCGGGTTTCGGCGTTCTTCGATTTCGTGATCGAGGAGATCGACACGCTGCGGCCGATTCTCGGCGGGTAGTTCGGTTGCACCGGTGGTGAAGCAGCGGAGTTGGCTGCGTCAGGCCCGCGGTGCCAGCCTGTTCTTCAGCGTGAGCGGCACGCGCTGCAATGGCCCGTGCAACTCGCCACGTGCGAGTGCCTCGTCGGCTTCGAGTTCGCGCCGCGGGGTGGTTTCGGCTTTGAGCCCGACGACGGCGTTGTGTGCGGTCGACACCCGCATCAAAGGCTCTGGATCACCGCCATGGTGTTGCCTTCGCTGTCCTTGAACCACGCCGCCCTGGCGCCGCCCCCAGTGACGATGCCGTTTTCCTGGCCGGGCATGTCGTAGTGCTCGAACACGACGCCGCGCGCCCGCAACTCGGTGACCTCGCGTTCGATGTCGTCGACTTGCCAGAAGGCCTGGCTCGCCCTGGATGTTCCGGCGTTGGGCGTCGGGTACAGGAAACAGCCGGTGTGCGCGCCGAATTCGTAGGTGACACCGCCGGCCGTCTCCTGACTGGGCTTGAAACCCAGCGTTTGCTCATAGAACCGACGCGCGCGGGCGAGATCCTGCGCGGGGATGTAGGCGTACATCGGGGCATCTTGCAACATGGGGTCTCCTCGAGTTTCAGCCTTGCTGATGGTCCTGCTTCTGCAGCGCGATGTCGAGCTTGACCATCTTCAACATGGCCTTCAAGCTCGAAGGAAGCGCCCAGGACCGGGCCCTTGGCGCCCGGCCCGCGTCGGCGTGGCGCGGCATGTTCAGTACCCTCGCGTTCTTGAAGACGGCCAGGTCATGGTTCATGGCCTCTTCGGCTCTGCCGTCGAACCACAGGCAGGAGGTTATCTTCTGCATCGAAGCCCCTTCAGGGCTGCAGGGCGAGGTTCACCTGGAACTGCGCGAGCTTGTCCGAAGTTCGGCCAAGGTTTCGGACGAGGGCCGAACGGCTGCGCCCGATGAACTTGGTTGATGAACACGTCCGAGTTCGGCCGGTGGTGGCGGCGGGGTGGTGCTCAAATCCGTCGCAGCCCAGACACCGGCGGTGCGCGGCCGGGGGGCTCGTGGCCGCGTGATCCATCACGCCACATGCGGCCGTGTGGTGCCCGCCATCCATCCTGCACGCGCGCGTGGCGGAATCGCTTCGGGCTACGCCCTGCGCGGCCGAAAGCGCCCGGCCCAAGGACTGGCCGAAAGGCCGCGGGCCGGCTGCCTGCGGCCCGTTCTGTCGTGGATGCCGGTGCACGCGGCCACCGCAGGGAATAAAAGAGCGGCATGAAGCGTCTACACAGGACGACGGACATTTCGTCCGTGGCTCGCAACCCGGAGAGACCCCATGAAACCCATTGCTTTCGCTGCTTCGCTCGTGACCTTCGCTGCCATCGCCCTGAGCGGCTGTGCCTCCATGCAGCATGCGCCGGCCCAGGTTGCAGACGGCGTGCTGGTGGGTCCGAACGGCATGACGCTCTACACCTTCGACAAGGACACCACCGGCAATGGCAAATCGGTCTGCAATGGCCCCTGTGCAGTCAACTGGCCGCCGCTGATGGCCAATGACGGCGCCAAACCGATGGGCCAGTACAGCGTCGTCACCCGCGACGATGGCAAGAAGCAGTGGGCCGTGAATGGCAAGCCACTCTACTTCTGGGCCAAGGACGCCAAGGCGGGCGACAAGACCGGTGACGGCGTGCTGGGCATCTGGCATTCCGCCAAGCCCTGAGAGGGCCCAGGCCGGCGACGGCGTCGCCGGCCCTTCGGCGGTTGAGCCAAGCGGCCGAGCCACAGTGGCGCGTGAGCCCGGCGCGAGGCGCGGCTTCGGGCTGGCCGTGCCCGTGCCGCTGCGCGGTGCCGGCGTGTCAGTGCCGGCTCGCAGGGGCGGCGCCTTCCAGCCGCAGGAGCGCGAGCTTGCGGTCGGTGCCGCCGGCGTAGCCCGTCAGCGAGCCGTCGCGTCCGACGACGCGGTGGCACGGCACGATCACCGACACCGGATTGCGACCGACCGCGCCGCCCACCGCGCGCACCGCCGAGGCGCTGCCGATCGCGCGCGCGATGTCGGCGTAGCTGCGCGTGCCGCCCGAGTCGATGCGCAGCAGCGCGGCCCAGACGGCACGCTGGAACGGTGTGCCCTGCAGGTCGAGTGGCAGCGAGAAGTGGGTGGCGCGGCCGGCGAAGTAGTCGGCGAGCTGTTCGGCGGCTTTCGCCAGCAACGCGTCGTCGGGGCGCCATGGCGCCGTCAGTTCGCCCGGGTGGTGCTTCTGGCCCTGGAACCATGCACCGGCGAGCCCGCGGTCGGTGCGCGCGAGCAGCAACGGGCCGAGTGGTGACATGACGCTGGCCTGCGCGGTGCAGTGGGCATGGACGGAATCAATGGCGTGGCTCATGGGGTTTTCTCGAGGGTGTTCCACAGTCGCAGGACGGCATAGGCGCGCCACGGCTGCCAGCATTGGGCGTGGCCGTCGGCGTCGCGCTGCGAGACGGTGCCGAACAACTGCCGCATCGCCTTGAGCACGGCCACGTCGTTGGGCGGAAACGCATCGGGCCAGCCCAGCGTGCGCATCGCGATGTAGTGCGCCGTCCACGGCCCGATGCCGGGCAGCGCGCGCAGCCGCTCGATCAGTCGCGCCACGTCGGCGCGCGGGGCGAGCAGCGGCTCGATGTCTGCCCAGGCCTGCGCGAGCGCCTGGATGGCGCCGGCGCGAGTGCGGATGATGCCGAGCTCGGCAATGCGCTCGAGCGCGGTGCCAGCCAGTGCAGCGGGCGCCGGGAACGCGCGGTTCACCTCAGGCCACGGCGTTTCGAGCGGAACCCCAAAGCGTTCCACCAAGCGACGCCCCAGCGTGCGTGCCGCAGCGACCGTGACCTGCTGGCCGAGCACGGCGCGGACGGCGGTCTCGAAGCTATCCAGGCTGCCCGGCAGGCGAATCCCCGGCGCACCGGGCAGTTCGGCGAGCGCGGCATCGATCGCGTGCGGCGCCGCGTCCAGATCGAGCCAGCGCCGCGCCGCCGCGACGACGTGCCCGCTCGACGCTGCCAGCGCCGGCGCAAAGCGCAGCTGCACGAGCGCGCGGCCCGGCACGAACTGGGCCTCGACCCAGCCCGGGCCGGGCCCGAGGGTTTGCGCGCGCAGCGTGCGGCGAATGCACATGCCTGCCACCTGTTCGACATCGGGAATCGCGCGCAACGCGACGAAGCGCAGCAGCGCGAGCGTGTCGTAGGGGGCTCGGTACGCGAGCCGCACGCGGATCGCCGGGTCTGCGCATGCCGCTTCACCTTGCGTTGCCGCGCCGCGCAGGCGTCCCGGACTCATGCGGTAGCCGGCGACAAAGGCCGCGTTGAAGCGCCGCACACTGTGAAAGCCACTCGCCAGCGCCACCTGCGCTACCGGCAGACGGGTGTCGGTGAGCAACTGCTTGGCGAGCAGCAGGCGGCGCGTCTGCATGTACTGCAGCGGCGTCACGCCGTGCGCTGCAAGGAAGATGCGGCGCAGATGCCGATCGCTCACGCCCAGACGGCTTGCGAGCTGACCCACACCTGGCGCTTCGCCGCGCGTGGCCTGTGCGTCGAGCTGGTTCGCAGCCTGGTGCGCGAGCGTGCTGGAAGCGTCCATCACGCTCCAGCGCAGCGCCGCGCCGGGCGCGATCTCGGGACGGCATTTCAGGCACGGACGAAACGCCGCCGCCTCGGCCTGCGCCGCAGTCTCGAAGAAACGGCAGTTCTCGGGCTTCGGTGTGCGCACCCGGCAGATCGGTCGGCAGTAGACCCCGGTCGAGGTCACGCCGACGAACAGGCTGCCATCGAAACGCGCATCGCGCGCCGTGAAGACCTGGTAGGCAGCGGTGGTGTCGAGCAGCGCAAGGGCAGAACTCATGCTCCGATTATGAGCTCCGCCCCGCCCAGGACTCGCCGTTTTCGGACATGTGGCGCGGCCGCCCGGGTGCCGGCCGGGACCGGTGCCGGGAACGTGCGGCGATCAGTCGAGCGTGAAGCCGATCCTCAGCGTCACCTGCCAGTGTGCGACCTTGCCGTCCTGCACCTGACCGCGGGTTTCGGACACGCTGAACCAATGGATGTTGCGCACCGTTTCATGGGCCTTCGCGATGGCGCCGCTGATCGCATCTTCGATGCTCAGGGTCGACGAGCCGGTGAGGTCCAGCAGCTTGTAGACATGGTTGCTCATGAGGTCTCCCAGGGTCGTTGCGGGCGGATCGCCAGGAGTTTCCAGCTTAGGCGCAACCGGTGCGATCCACAACACGCCGCGAGTTCCGGCCCGCCGGGTGACGACTGCGCGGGCCGGGCGGCGCGGTCGCCGCACCCGGCCGTCACGCCACCATGTAAGCGGCGGCGCCGATGCTCAGCAGCTTGCCCTGGACGTCGAAGAACTCCATGCGTGTCGATGCGACCCGACTGCCCAGGCGCAGCACGTTGGCCACCGCCGTGAAGCTCGCTCCGGTGGCCGGGCGCAGGTAGTCGACCCGCAGATCGATGGTGCCGAGCTTGCCGAAGTGGGCCAGCCGCGCGTCGACCGAATCCTCCATGTGGCTCGCACCGATCGCCGCCATCACCGCCAGGCCGCCCATCGCATCGAGTGCCGCGCTGATCACGCCGCCGTGCAGGCGCTGGTGGATGAAGTGACCGATCAGCTCCGGGCGCATTTCGATGCGCCCGGTGGCGGCATGCGCCTCCAGCGTCGTGATGCGCAGGCCGAGTGTGCGGTTGAAGCTGATGCGCTCTTCGAAGATCAGCGCCAGCCGGCTCACGAACTCGGGTTCGAACAGGCTCGATGCGACCTCGCTCATCGGGCCGGCTCCGTGCGCTGCACTGCCGAATTCGTTTCGGGTTTCGAGGTGGCCACTGGGTGGCGCATCGTGGGTCGGCGGGCCCGGGCATCGGGCTCGAACGGGACCTCGTGCGCCGCGAAAGTGGGAGCGACAGGGTCGCAAGAGGTGTCCGCCCTGCGCGCCAACAAGACCCAGGTTTCATCTTCCATTTTTCTTCTTTTCCTTCGCTTCGCCGCCACCATCAGCCGTGTTCCGGCAGCGGTCGGCCGCCTGCACGGCGCACGTGGCGCGATCCGCGCGCCACCAAGGGCCCGCTCGCGAATCGGTTGACGCGTGAACGCGACACAATCATGCCATGTGAACTGGAGACCTCACCATGCCAAGTGCAATGATCTTCGATGCTGTGCGCACGCCGCGCGGCAAGGGCAAAAAGGACGGCAGCCTGCATGAGGTGAAGCCGGTTGACCTGCTTGCCGGATTGCTGATCCGTCTGCAGCGGCGCCTGGCGTTCGACCCCGCGCACCTCGATGACGTCGTGATGGGTGTGGTCTCGCCGGTGGGCGAACAGGGCGCGGTGATCGCCAAGACCGCGGTGCTCAAGGCGGGCTGGGATTTCTGCGTCTCCGGCATGCAGATCAACCGCTTCTGCGCCTCGGGCCTGGAGGCGGTGAACATTGCGGCACAGAAGGTCGCGAGCGGCTGGGAGGACCTCGTCATCGCCGGCGGCGTCGAGAGCATGTCGCGCGTGCAGATCGGTGCCGATGGCGGCGCCTGGGCCGAGGATCCCGAGACGAACTTCGTGACCGGCTTCGTGCCGCAGGGCATCGGTGCCGACCTGATCGCCACGCTCGGTGGCTGGGAGCGCGAGGACGTGGACCGCTTCGCGCTCACCTCGCAACAACGCGCCGCGGCGGCCCAGGCCGAAGGCCGCTTCGACCGCTCGGTGATCGCGGTGGAAGATGCGATGGGGCTGGCCGTGCTCGAGCGCGACGAGTTCATCAAGCCGCGCTCCACGCTCGAAGGCCTGGGCGCGCTCAAGCCGGCGTTCGCCGAGCTCGGTGCAATGGGCTTCGATGCGGTGGCGCTCGCGCGTTACCCGCAGGTCGAGCGCATCCGCCACGTGCACACCGCGGGCAACTCGTCGGGCATCGTCGATGGTGCGGCTGCGGTGCTGATCGGCAGCGAGACCAAGGGCCGCGAGATGGGATTGACGCCGCGCGCGCGCATCGTCGCCACCGCGTTGTCGGGTGCCGACCCCACCATCATGCTGACCGGCCCGATGCCGGCGACACGCAAGGTCCTGGCCAAGGCCGGGTTGACAATCGCCGACATCGACCTGTTCGAGGTCAACGAGGCCTTTGCCGCGGTGCCGATGCGCTTCATGCGCGAGATGGACGTGCCGCACGAAAAGGTCAACGTCAACGGCGGCGCGATCGCGATGGGTCATCCGCTGGGCGCGACCGGCGCGATGCTCGTCGGCACCTTGCTCGACGAGCTCGAGCGCCGGCAGTTGAAGCGCGGCCTCGTCACGCTGTGTGTCGGCGGTGGCATGGGCATCGCCACCATCATCGAGCGCGTATGAACCACGCGACGACCAAGCGGCGGGCCGGGCGCCGGGCCGATCCATGGGCCACGACGCGGACTTCGCCGGCCCGCATCCCCTTGGGGGAGCGGCCGATGATGTACCCATCGGACGAAGGACTTCAATGACGCTGCAGACGATTCACTACGAGCTCGACAGTGCGGGTATCGCGACGCTCACGCTCGACGCACCCGATGCGCCGGTCAACACGATGACCGAACTCTGGCAACGCGAGATGGCCGAAGCCGCCGACCTGCTGGAGCGCGACAAGGCGCAG
>JBDSBD010000179.1:0-9493 GCA_039921765.1 Burkholderiaceae bacterium | reverse complement strand
ACGGCTTCGAAATCGCGGATGCCGCGCTGCGGATGGTCCGCGCGCAGGCTCGCGTCGAAGGCCGCATTGCTGTCACTCGTGAAGCGGCCCTGGTAGTTGAACGGCCCGTAGATGATGACGCGAGCCTGGGGTTGCAGCAACCGCGGCAGCCCGGACAACAGGCGCTCGACCTCGGCCCAGCTCATGATGTGCAGCGTGTTGGCACTGAACAGCGCATCGTATCGAGCCTGCGGCCAGACGCCGTTGACATCGAACTCGAGCGGCGGCGGTGTGTTGGGCAACGCGGCGTGTGCCAACCATTCGCGGATCCCGGCAAGGTTGTCGGCCCGGTCCGAGGTCTGCCAGATCAGTTGCGGCAGCGCGGCCGCAAAGTGCACGGCGTGCTGACCGGTGCCGCTGCCGACCTCGAGCACGCTGGCGCGTTCTGGAAGCCGCTCGCGCAAGACCTCGAGGATGACATCGCGGTTGCGCTCGCTCGCAGGTGAATAAGGTTTGGGCATGCCACATTCTGCGGCCGTTCGGCGTCGGCTAGGTGACAGTGCCGGCAACGCTCAGCCGCTACAGTCAAGGTATGCCTCGCCCTCTCATCGCACTCGACGCCGACGGCGTTTTGCTCGACTTTCGCCTCGGCTATGCGTCGGCGTGGCAGCGCGCTTTCGGCTTGCGTCCGGCCGAGCGCGACCCACTGGCTTACTGGCCGATGGATCGCTGGCAGGTGGATCGGCTCGACGAGGCGCGCCGCCTCAAGTTCAGGGCCGCATTCGACGAGCACTTCTGGACCACCGTGCCGGCGATCGCTGGCGCCGTCGAGGCTTGTCATCGCCTGGAGCAGTCCGGGTTCGATCTGGTCTGTGTTTCTGCGCTGGAGCCCGAATTCGAGGCCGCACGGCTGCGCAACCTGCGCGAGCTGGGCTTCCCGATCGAGCGCGTCGTCGCCACCGGCAATGCCTCCGGTGAACGCAGCCCGAAGGCGGATGCGATTGCCGCGCTGCGCCCGATCGCCTTTGTCGACGACTACCTGCCCTACCTGCGCGGCGTTCCCGCGGCGGTGCACACCGCGCTGGTCATGGGCGCGCCCAACGGCAGCCCGAACTTCGGCGACGAGATGGTGCTGGCGCATTCGCTGCACGAGGACCTGGTGGCATTCGCCGACGACTGGCTGGCGCGCTGAGCTACCGGGCGGGCGGCGGCTCCGGGTTGGCGTCGTCGGGAAGGATATCCGGTTCATCGGCGGGCACGCCATAGCGCTCGCTGGCCCATGCGCCGAAGTCCTGGTTCTTGCAGCGCGGACTGCAAAAGGGCCGATGGGCGTTCGCGCTCGAATAGACGCTGGGACCGCCGCAGCCGGGGCAGCGGATCACGCGCGGCGTGATGGGCGCCGTGTTCATGCGCACAAGGTCAGCTCGAAGCTGGTGTCCTGGGAACTCGGCTTCAGGCGGCCCTCGGCGTCCTGATTCATCATGCGCACCGACACCATCAGGCGGTGGCCGCTGATCTCGGGCACCAGCTCACCGTTGCCGGCAAGCCGCACGCGGATCAACTGGTAGACCCGGCCCTGCGCCAGGTTCTGCTGATACTGGCCGCTTGACGCGACCACCATCTGCGGCACGCCCGAGTCGCGCAACAGTCCAAGCAGCACCTGAAGCGCCTGCGCAAGCGGCATCAGCGAGCTGACCCATTTCAACAGATCAGCGCGGCGCCGCGTCGCTTCGAGCTGCTGCCAGGCGTAGTAGGCGGGGAGGTCGAACTCGCAGGTACCGCCGGGAATGCTGATGCGGCTGCGGATGCTCATCAGCCATTCGTTGGCGGTGAGCGCCGCGCCGGCCTTGCCCGAGAGCTGGTTGAGCGCGCCGAAGGCCTGGTCGATGCGCGCCACCACCTCGTCAAGCGCGGCCTCCGAAATGGACGGATTGCCGCGAAAGCCATTGAACTGCTGCTTGTGCTTCTCGAGCTCCTTGAGCAGGTCGGACTTCAAGTCGGCGCGCGAGGCCACGTCCATGACCTCGAAGATCGTCGCCAGCGCGTAATGGTGGTCCACTGGCGCGTCGCGCGCGATCAGCTGCCCGAGGCGGTCGAACAGGTGCTCGAGCCGCAACATCGTGCGGATGCTTTCGTTGAACGGGTACTCGTAGAGGATCACGGTGCGCATTCTCGCGGCCGGCGCCAGCATGCGGCCGAAGCGCGATTGTTCCACAGCATTCGCCTGCGGGCGTTCGCGTTTATGGGCGCGCCCGATTCCAGCGTCGCCAAAGTGAACCGACTTCGAGCGCGAGCTCAACTGCAGGGATCGCATCGTTGAACAACACCGCGTCGGCGCACGCACGCCGTGCCGCCCGCGTGGCCTGTTGCGCGAGCACGGCCTCAACCGTCGGGCGAGGCCAGCCCGAGCGCGCCATCACGCGCTTGATCTGGGTTTCCTCGAGGCAATCGACGACCAGTACCTTGTGCACCTTGCGACGCCAGCGCGCGCCCGATTCCACCAGAAGCGGCACGTCGAAAACGATCACCGGAGCGCTTGAGACCGCAGCCTGACGCTCCACCTCGATACCGATGCGCGGGTGCAGCACCGCTTCGAGACGGCGGCGCGCGCCTGGGTCGGAGAACACCAGCTCGCGCATGTGCT
Organism: Burkholderiaceae bacterium; assembly: GCA_039921765.1. Lineage (GTDB taxonomy): Bacteria > Pseudomonadota > Gammaproteobacteria > Burkholderiales > Burkholderiaceae_C > JBDSBD01. The sequence continues at coordinate 6,870 of JBDSBD010000179.1, read as the reverse complement.
TGCGATCGAGCGCGCCGCTGGCGTCGATGTAGCCGGGACCGAACTCCTGGCGGATTGCCTCGATCGCGGTGCCGCCGGGCAAGGTGAGTTCGCGCGCGATCAAGTCGGTGTCGACGATGTCGGCGCCATGCTGCGCGAGCACGCCCGCGACGACACTCTTGCCGCTGCCGATGCCGCCGGTCAGCCCGATGCGCAGTGCTAGAACGTGGGAAACCACAGCTGCGACAACTGGGCGCCGAAGAACATTGCGGCCGCACCGCCGCCGGCGAGATAGGGGCCGAATGGGATGGGTACGTCGCGGTCGTGGCTGCGCAAGACGATCAGTGCGATGCCGATGAGCGCACCGACCGCGGAGGCGAGCAGCAGGATCGACGGAATCAGTGCCCAGCCGAGCCACGCGCCAAGCGCGGCGAGGAGCTTGAAATCCCCTGCGCCCATGCCTTCCTTGCCGCGGATCAGGCGGTAGGCGTGGAAGACGAGCCACAGCGACAGGTAGCCCGCCATCGCGCCGAGCACCGAATCCTTCAGCGAGATCGGGAGCCAGCCGAACAGGGCCGCGGCGATGCCGGCCCACAGCAGCGGCAAGGTCAGGGCGTCGGGCAGGAACTGGGTGTCGAGGTCGATGAAGGCGAGTGCAATCAGCGTCGCCACCAGGCCGCACCACAGCAGGGTGCTGGCTTGCGCGCCGAACTGCCAGCTGCAGGCCGCGAACAGCAAGCCGGTGAGCAACTCGATGGCCGGATAGCGCGGAGAGATGCCGGCCCCGCATGCGGAGCATCGGCCGCGCAGACGCACGTAACTGAGCAGCGGGATGTTCTCGTGCCAGACGATCCTGTGCCCGCAGGACGGGCAACGCGAGCGCGGCCTGGACAGCGTGATCTCGGCGGGAACCTCGGCCTTCACGCCCAGCAACTCGGCGCTCTCGAGCTTCCAGCCCCGCTCCATCATCATCGGCAGCCGATGGATCACGACGTTCAGGAAGCTGCCGATGCACAGCCCCAGCAGCGCCAGGGCCCAGGGTGAGAGGACGAGCTCGCGAACTTGCGGATCCATCGACGGTGGGCGCTTAGACCACCTGGCCGAGCTTGAAGATGGGCAGGTACATCGAGACCACGATGCCGCCGATCAGCACGCCCAGGATCACGATGATGAACGGCTCCATCAGGCTGGACAGGCCTTTCACCGCTTCATCGACCTCGTCTTCATAGAACTCGGCGGCCTTGCCCAGCATCTGGTCGAGCGAGCCCGACTCCTCGACGATCAGGCACATCTGGATCACCATGGTCGGAAACACGCCCGTGGTCTGCATGGCGGAGGTCAGCGCCGAGCCGGTCGAGACGTCCTTCTGAATCTGCTCGGTGGCCTCCTGGAAGACCGCGTTGCCCGATGCGCCGCCGACGGAGTCGAGCGCTTCGACCAAGGGCACCCCCGCCGCGAACATGGTTGACAAGGTGCGCGTCCAGCGCGCGATCGACGACTTGTTGACAAGGTCGCCGAACACGAGCACGCGCAACAGCAGCCGGTCCATGAATTTCTGCATCTTCACGGAACGCCGCCACGATTGCAGGAAGAAATAAATGCCGCCGCCGAGGATGCCGAAGATCAGGTACCAGTACGAGACGAAGAACTCCGACATTGCGATCACGATCAAGGTGGGCGCCGGCAGGTCGGCGCCGAACGACGAGAACACCTCCTTGAACGCCGGAATCACGAAGATCATGATGACGGCCAGGACCACGAACGCGACCACGAGCACCGCCACCGGGTAGATGAGGGCCGACTTGATCTTGTTCTTGATCGCCATCGTCTTTTCCTGGTAGACGGCCAGCCGATCGAGCAGGGCCTCCAGGATGCCGCCAGCCTCGCCGGCCTCGACCAGGTTGCAGTAAAGGGCGTCGAAGTGCAGCGGATGCTTGCGGAACGCCGCTGACAGGCTGGTGCCGGTCTCGACGTCGCCACGGATATCGTTCAGCAGCCGGGTCATGCGCGGATTGGTGCTGCCTCGTGCAACGATGTCGAACGACTGGATCAGCAGCACCCCGGCCTTCATCATCGTGGCCAACTGGCGCGTGAAGACCGCGATGTCCTTTTGCTTGATCGACTTGCCGCCGCTGGTGCGGCGCTTCTTGACCTTGTTGACCAGGATGCCCTGACGCCGCAGGCTCGCACCGACCATGGCCTCGCCGCCTGCGCGCATCTCTCCACGCACGATCTTGCCGTTCTTGTCCTTACCTTCCCACTCGAAGATGAGGTCTTTGATGGATTTCGCGGCTGCTGCTGTCGCCATGGTGCCTTTCGAGGAGCGTGCTCCCCGTCCCTTGTCGTTGGTGATCTTCTATTCGTTGGTGACCGAGATCACTTCCTCGAGCGTCGTGACACCCGCGCGTACCTTGATGAGCCCCGACTGGCGCAGATCGCGCACGCCTTCGCGTTCGGCCTGCGCCTCGATGTCCATGGACGTGCCTTCGCTCAGGATGATTCGCTGGATCTCCTCGGTGATCGGCATGACCTGGTAGATGCCGACCCGGCCCTTGTAGCCGTTGCTGCAAGCCGAGCATCCGACCGCGCGATAGGGCCGCCAAGAGCCGTCGAGCTCCTCGGCTTTGAAGCCGGCCTTGAGCATGGCCTCGCGCGGATAGTCGGCCTGCGCCTTGCAGGTTTCGCAGAGCTTGCGCGCCAGACGCTGCGCAGTGATCAGCAGCACGCTCGATGCGATGTTGAATGGCGCCACCCCCATGTTCAGCAGCCGTGTGAGAGTCGTCGGTGCGTCGTTGGTGTGCAGGGTCGACATCACCATGTGGCCGGTTTGCGCGGCCTTGATCGCGATGTCGGCGGTCTCGAGGTCGCGGATTTCGCCGACCATGATGATGTCCGGATCCTGGCGCAGGAAGGACTTGAGCGCCGCCGCGAAGGTCAACCCCGCCTTGTCGTTCACGTTCACCTGGTTGACGCCGGGCAGGTTGATTTCGGCCGGGTCTTCGACCGTCGAGATGTTGACGCCAGGCTGGTTCAGGATGTTCAGGCAGGTGTAGAGCGACACCGTCTTGCCGCTGCCAGTCGGGCCGGTCACCAACACCATGCCGTAGGGGCGCTGGATGATCTTGAGCAGGCGTTCCTTCTCGATCTTCTCGTAGCCCAGCGCCTCGATCCCGACCTTGGCGCTCGATGGATCGAGAATCCGGATCACGATCTTCTCGCCGAACAATGTGGGCAATGTGCTGACCCGAAAGTCGATGGCCTTGGAGCCGAACTTGAGCTTCATGCGGCCGTCTTGCGGCACGCGCTTCTCGGCAATGTCGAGGCGCGAGATCACCTTGATGCGCGACGCCAGCTTGTCCTTGATCGCGATGGGCGGCTGCGTGATCTCACGCAATTCGCCGTCGATGCGAAATCGCACCCGGTAGTGGTATTCGTAGGGTTCGAAGTGCAGGTCGGAGGCGCGTGCGTTGATCGCGTCGATCAGCATCTTCTGCAGGAAGCGCACGACCGGCGCGTCTTCGACGTCGGTCGTGCTCTCCGACGATTCCTGCGGCGACGTGACGTCGTCGGTAACGTCGAACTCGAAGTCGCCCGAGGAGAGCGACTCGAGTACTTCGCTCGAGCTGGCGCCTGCGTTCTCCAGCAGCTTGGTCAGCTTGTCATGTTCGACGATGACCCATTCGGGAGTGAGCTGCGTGGCGAACTTGATGCGTTCCGCCGCTTCCTGGTCGGTCGGATCGGCCCCGCCGATGAACAAGCGGCTGCCACGTTTGCCCAGCACGACCACCTGGTACTGTGCGGCGAGCTTGCCGTCGATGACGTTCTTGGGCAGGCGTTGCGGATCGACCGCGGCCAGATCGAGCAGCGGCAGGGCCAGCGCATGCGAGAGGGTGTGGGCTAGGTCGGATGGCGACACCGCCCCGGCAGCCATGACCGACGCGACGAAGCTGCTGCGTTTCTCCTTCGCGCCACGAACCAGGTCTTCGGCCAGCTTCGCGTTCAGCTTGCCGGCATGCACCAGCACCCGTGCGACGCCGGAAAGCGCGGATTGGGGGGCGTCGGCCAAAGTGTCCAAGGTTTGCTGGCTCAGTTCATGCAAGGTAGCAAACCATCATCTCTGATTTGCCAAATCGTGTAAATCCGAAGTAGGCGAGCGCACGCCAACAATTCACGTCTCGAGCGTGCGCTATTGCAACAGATTGAACCAGCCCCGGGAGTGCCGCGGCTCGCGTGCCGTTCTTTGGAATGGTATTCAAAAGAATCAACAGCTTAGCATGGGGTTCGTAAGAAAGAGATGCAGTTTGACGGGTTGTGGATTTCACACCAACGCCCATTTTGACCAGCAACGCCGAGCTGCGGTTTTCGACCGATGCCGAGCGTCTGGTCCCCTGAGCGGTCACGCTCGGAAACCGAGACGCAGCGGTGAGGAGATTCGTCGGTGCCCACCGCAAGCGCATTCTTGCGCCGCTCGAGCCGGTGGTTGGGATTGAACTGCAGCTCAGCGGCGATCTCGCGGCTGAGCTGCGTTGTGGCGCCGATACGCCGCGGCCAGATTCGCCGGGAAGCGGCACAGCAACTGGCACATGGAGGACCAGAACGCCGCAAAACAGTCAGCAGGAACCGTCTCTACCGCATGACTGGTCGGGGTGAGAGGATTCGAACCTCCGGCCTCTACGTCCCGAACGTAGCGCTCTACCAGGCTAAGCTACACCCCGATTTCGGGCCCTAGCGTGACGCCTGGCCGCTGTGTGAAGGCTCAGGAAGAGCGCTCCACCGATCGAACGCACAATTCTAGCAGAGCCTCCCGAAACTTCGATGACGGAAGTACGGCAAGACTGAGGGTGGCCTTGTCGGCTTCGGCGCGGGCGGCATCACGGGTGGCGCCGATCGCTCCGGTGTGGCGCACGATCTCCACGATCTCCTGCAGGCGAGCCACCTCACCGTTCTCGATCGCGTGACGGATCAGTTCACGCTCGGCGGCGCTGCCGCGCTCCATCGCCAGCAGCAGCGGAAGCGTTGGCTTGCCTTCGCGCAGATCGTCGCCGACGTCCTTGCCGAGCTGAGCGGTGGCACCTTCGTAGTCGAGCAGATCATCGACGAGCTGGAACGCGGTACCCAGTGATCGGCCGTACGCGGCGCACGACTCCTCGACCGCGGCGTCGGAGCCCGCGAGCACTGCGCCCAGACGGGCGCTGGCCTCGAACAACTTTGCGGTCTTGAAGCGGATCACGCGCAAGTAGTCGTCCACCGACAGATCGGGGTCGTGCATGTTCATCAACTGCAGGACTTCGCCTTCGGCGATGACGTTGGTGGCGTCCGCCAGCACCTCGAGCACACGCATGCGATTCACCGACACCATCATCTGGAATGCGCGTGAGTACACGAAATCACCCACCAGCACGCTGGCGGCGTTGCCGAACAGCGCATTCGCGGTCTGGCGGCCGCGCCGAAGCGAGGACTCATCGACCACATCGTCGTGCAGCAAGGTCGCGGTGTGAATGAACTCGACCGTCGCGGCGAGTTCGAACCGCTCCTTGCCGGTGAAGCCCAGCGCGCCCGAGAACAGCAGTACGAGCATCGGGCGAATGCGCTTGCCCCCCGCGCTGATGATGTAGTGGGCGATCTGGTCGACCATTGCCACGTCAGAGGTGAGGCGGCGTTGGATCACCTCGTCAACCTGCTGCATCTCGGCCCGCATCAGGGTCGCGGCAATTTGTGCGATGTCGTCGGAAGATGAGGAGGAGGGTTGCACGCTTGGGGCTCGCAAAGGCCCGGTGATTATAGAAACCGCGTAGCGCGCGCCAATCCTGTTCGGCCTCAGGGTGTGGCGCCGCGTGGGTTCGGGCGACCGGGTAGCCGGGGGCCGCGTGTTAGAATACTGGGCTCTGCGAATTCTGCAGGGCAGCTGCATATCGGCCATCGGCCGCTTATGCAGCAGTCAATCCCGAAAGGGCATCGAAAGGGCTGATATGTACGCGGTCATAAAAACCGGCGGCAAACAATACAAGGTTGCTGCAGGCGAAAAGATCAAGATAGAACAGATTGCTGCGGATGTTGGCCAAGAGATCACGATCGACCAGGTGCTCGCTGTCGGCGACGGCTCGGACATCAGGATCGGGACTCCCTTGGTAACGGGCGCGAGCGTGGTGGTCAAAGTGCTGGCCCATGGCCGGCACGACAAGGTGCGCATCTTCAAGATGCGTCGTCGCAAGCACTATCAAAAGCGCCAGGGGCACCGCCAGAACTTCACGGAAATCGAAATCGGCGCGGTGAACGGCTGAAGCACGGCCGTCCATCCCTTCAAGGAGCAATACCATGGCACAGAAAAAAGGCGGCGGTTCCACCCGCAACGGGCGCGACTCGCAACCGAAGATGCTGGGCGTGAAGGTGTTCGGTGGCCAGAGCGTTCCGGCCGGCTCGATCATCGTGCGCCAGCGCGGCACCCGGTTCCATCCGGGGGTGAACGTCGGCATCGGCAAGGATCACACCTTGTTCGCGCTGGTCGATGGCGAGGTCAGCTTCGCCGTCAAGGGCCCGAACAACCGGTCGACCGTGATCGTCAAGGCGGCCTGAAGCGGGCACCGCTCGCGCGAGCGGGCGAAACGTCTCGAAGCCCCGGTCCGCCGGGGCTTCGCCTTTTGGGCACTGCCTTACCATCCAGGCTCCACTCGAGCAATTTCATGAAGTTCGTTGACGAAGCAACCATCGATGTCGTGGCGGGCGACGGCGGCAACGGGTGCATGAGCTTTCGGCGCGAAAAATTCCTTCCGTTCGGCGGCCCGAACGGCGGCGACGGTGGGCGCGGCGGCAGCGTCTACGCAGCCGGCGACCGCAATCTCAATACGTTGATCGATTTTCGCTATGCGCGCCGGCACGAGGCGAGGCGTGGCG
>JBDSBD010000178.1:0-5063 GCA_039921765.1 Burkholderiaceae bacterium | reverse complement strand
GCGGTGCCGCGCACGTCGAGCGGCAGATCGAGGCCGCGCGCCGGCGCTTCAACGAGTCCCACCACCTTCGCGACCAGGCGCTCGAAGGCCGGATCGGCGCCCACCAGCTCGGCGCGCGCGAACTGGTCCTGCAGATCGCGCGCCAGCGCCTGCGGATCGTCGCCCATCAGAATGGCGCAAACGCCGCGCTCGCTTTGCGCGACCAGGATCGCCCCCAGCGAACATTCGCCGATCGTGAAGCGGATGCGGGTGTTGGCGCCGCCGGCGCGGTGGGCGGTGGGTGTCATGCCGAGCACCGCGTCGGCGCGTTCGTAGAAGCGAGCGTTCGAGTTGTAGCCGGCGTCGTAGATCGCGTCGATGACGGTGCCACCGCGCGTAAGCTCGCGGCGCATGCGCCCGGCTCGATGGGCCTCGGCGTAGCCCTTGGGCGTCAATCCGGTCACTGCCTTGAAGACGCGGTGCAGGTGCGACGCGCTCATGCCAGCGCGCCGTGCCAATGCGTCAAGGCCGGGCACCGGCTCGGCCATTTCGATGAAACGGCACAGCTCGGTCACCTGCTGCGTGAGCTGCGCCGCGCGCGCTGGCGCATCGGGCCGGCAGCGCTTGCAGGCGCGAAAGCCGGCACGCTCGGCCTCGGCGGCGCTGACGTGGAACGCCACGTTCTCGGGTCTCGGCGTGCGCGCCGCGCAACCCGGCCGGCAATATACGCCGGTCGAGCGCACCGAGTAGAAGAATCGGCCATCAAACGCAGCGTCATGCGCCTGCACCGCGGCCCAGCGCGAATCGCCCGCGGTGGTCTGCGCCCGCGCTGCGTCTCGAGTGATCTTGTCCATGTCTGCCCCGTCGTCGCGTTGATCGATGGCTCCACTGTAGGCATCCTGCGCCGACAAGGCACTCCGGCTCTTGCTTTCGAATTCGGCCTTGGGACCGGTCCCGCGTCGCGCCGGTCCGGCTCAAGCCACGCCGACTGCTTCGGCACGGAAAAAAACGCCCTCTCGTGTCGCGATCGGCTCGCGGCTGAGCAGCACGCCCTGCCTCGCGTCGATCTCGGCCCGCGTCGGCACACGCCGCCGGGCGACGCTGGCGCTGCGGACGTGACGGGTCTTCGCCCGATGGCGTGAACCGGAGGCTGCGATGGCGGTACGTGTGGTCAAGCCGGGCAGCGCGTGGGTCGCGGGTACCGGGCCGAGATAACCGTCACGCAGGCAAGCCACGCGTCGGCGCTGCGCGCCACGCTGTCGCGGCACACCGAGCGCTCGGCCAGCTGCCATCGCGAGGACGAATCACATTGCCACCGCGCGATGCTGCGCACGCTGCCGGCCGAAAGGGATGCCAGGTTCGCGCAGCCCTGGTTTCCTGGCAGGGAAACGCGGGTCCTGCGGGTCCCCGCAGGCAAGAAGTCCAACGCGATCGATTTTCGTTCAGACCGCCTTGGTGCAGGTATTGCGGCGCGCGCTTGTGTGATCGCGTTGAATTCGATCAAATCCAAAGGCTGAATCCAGCGCTGAGCGACGATTGCGCCGTTCGGTCTCGTGACTCCTTGGAGAAAACATGACATCACGTCGTCAATTCATTCAGATCGTTCCTGCGGCCAGCATCACGCTGCTGGCCGGCCACGCGGCGGCCGCCACGCCGATGCTCAGCGAGAAGGACGCGGCCGCCGTGCCACTGGGTTACGTGGCCGACGCAACCCATGCCGACAAAGCCAAGTTCAAGACGTACACCGCCGGGCAGACCTGCGCAAACTGCGCCCTGTACCAAGGCAAGCCAGGCGACGCGGCGGGCCCGTGCCCACTGTTTCCGGGCAAGAATGTGGCAGCCAAGGGCTGGTGCAGCGCGCACGCGAAGAAGGGCTGATCGAATCCCACCGTCTGCCGTCAGGCGCTTTGCGCCTGACGGTTACCCCCCGACTTCAGCGGCGCAGGGGGGGCAGGTCCGTGCAGACGCCTTCGTAGACTTCGGCGGCCAGGCCGATCGATTCGCCCAGCGTCGGATGCGGGTGGATGGTCTTGCCGATGTCCACACCGTCGGCGGCCATCTCGATGGCCAGCGCGATCTCGCCGATCATGTCGCCAGCATGCGTGCCGACGATGGCGCCGCCGACGATGACATGCGTTTCTTCGCTGAACAGCAGCTTCGTGAAGCCTTCGTCGCGACCGTTGGCAATCGCCCGGCCCGAGGCATTCCACGGAAACAGCCCCTTCTTCACCTTCAGACCTTGCGCCCTGGCATCGTCCTCGGTCACACCGACCCACGCGATCTCGGGGTCGGTGTAAGCCACGCTTGGAATCACGCGCGCATCGAACGCGGCCTTGGCCAGTGCCGCGTCGCCGAGATGCACGCCGGCGGCCACCTCGGCCGCCACGTGGCCTTCGTGCGTCGCCTTGTGCGCGAGCATCGGCTGGCCGACGATGTCACCGATCGCAAAGATATGCGGCACGTTGTTACGCATCTGGATGTCGATCGGAATGAAGCCGCGCTCGCCGACCACCACACCGGCCTTCTCGGCACCGATGCGTCTGCCGTTGGGCATCCGCCCGACCGCCTGCAGCACCATGTCGTAGAGCTGCGGCTCGGGCGCACCCTCGCCTTCGAACCTGACGAGGATGCCGTCGGGCCGAGCCTCCGCGCCAACCGTCCGGGTCTTCAACATGATGTGGTCAAAGCGCGGCGCGTTCAACTTCTGCCAGACCTTCACGAGGTCGCGATCGGCGCCCTGCATCAGACCGTCCAGCATCTCCACAACGTCGAGGCGCGCGCCCAGCGTGGAATAGACGGTGCCCATCTCCAGGCCGATGATGCCGCCACCGATCACGAGCATGCGCTTCGGGTTCTGACGCAACTCGAGCGCGCCGGTGCTGGTGACGATGCGCGGATCGTCCTTCGGCAGGAACGGCAACTTCACGGCCTCGGAGCCGGCCGCGATGATGGCCTGCTTGAAGCGTATGGTCTGCCGCCTGCCATCCGCCATCGTCACACCCAGGTGAAACGGGTCGACGAATTCACCGCTGCCCTGCACCACCGTGACCTTGCGCATCTTGGCCATCGCGGACAGGCCGCCGGTGAGCTTGCCGACGACCTTGGCCTTGTGCGCCCGCAGGCGATCCAGGTCGACCGTCGGCTCGGCAAAGCTGACGCCGAGCGCGGCGAAATGCTTGACTTCGTCGATCACCGAGGCCACATGCAGCAAGGCCTTGGACGGGATGCAGCCGACATTCAGACACACGCCACCGAGCGTCGCGAAGCGCTCTACCAGCACGGTCTTGAGACCCAGATCGGCAGCCCGAAACGCCGCCGAATACCCACCCGGCCCGGCACCGAGCACGAGCAGATCGCACTCCAGATCGGCACCACCGGCGTGGTGCGCGGCAACCGGTGCCGGTGCCGGCGCCGGCGCCGTTCCCGATGCTGATGCTGATGCTGATGCCGAAGCGGGTGCCGAAGTCTCGCCCTGACGGGCAGGCACCGCTTCGCTTTCGCTCGCATCCGGAGCAGGCTGGGGTGGGGGCGCGTCCGCCTCGCTGTCGACCTCCAGCACGAGGATCACCGAGCCTTCGTTGAGCTTGTCACCGACCTTCACGCGCACGTCCTTCACGACACCGGCGTGCGACGACGGAATCTCCATCGAGGCCTTGTCGCTCTCGACCGTGAGCAGGCTCTGATCGGCCTTGACCGTGTCGCCGGCCTTGACCAGCAGTTCGATCACCGCCACGTCCTTGAAGTCGCCGATGTCGGGCACCGTGATGTCGATTGCAGCCATGTTCAGTCCTTGGTCTTCAGTTCGATCGTGTGGGTAGGGGTCGGGCCTGCATCGTCCGTGCCGAATTGGCGCGCTCGGGCCGCCGCCCCTTGCGAGACCGCGCAACCTCCATGTCCGACCGCAAGCGCCACAGGCATCGCAGCCTGCCTGGCGCTCGATGCCGTGCTGGCCTTTCGCGCCGCCACAGCGGTCGTCATCGCGGTCTCACGCGTCAGAGCAGCACGCGGCGGAAGTCGGCGAGGATCTGGCCGAGGTACGCGTTGAAGCGTGCGGCCGAGGCGCCATCCACCACCCGATGATCCCAGCTCAAGCTCAACGGCAGCAACAGGCGCGGCTGGAAGCCCTTGCCGTCCCACACCGGTTCCATCACGTTCTTGGAGACACCGAGGATCGCGACCTCGGGCGCGTTGATGATGGGCGAAAAGTAGCGCCCACCGATACCGCCCAGCGACGAGATCGAGAACGTGCCGCCGCTCATCTCGGCCGGACTCAGCTTGCCGTCACGCGCACGTCGGGCGAGCTCGTTCATCTCCTGGCTGATCTGCAGCACGCCTTTCTTGTCGGCGTCCTTGAGCACCGGCACCATCAGGCCGTTCGGCGTATCGGCGGCAAAGCCGATGTGGAAGTACTGCTTGTAGACAAGTTGCTCACCGTCGAGGCTGCTGTTGAAGTCGGGAAACTTCTTCAGCGCCGCGACACTCGCCTTGATCAGGAACGCGAGCATCGTGACCTTGATGCCGGACTTCTCATGCTCCTTGTTGAGCTGGACGCGAAAGGCTTCGAGCTCGGTGATGTCGGCGTTGTCGTGGTTGGTGACGTGCGGGATCATCACCCAGTTGCGATGCAGGTTCGCGGCCGCGATCTTCTTGATGCGCGACAGATCCTTGCGCTCGATGGGGCCGAACTTCGCGAAATCGACCTGCGGCCACGGCAGCAGGCCCGGCAGCGCGCCCGCTCCCTGCGCCTTGGCGGACTGCGCTTGGGTCTGCGTGTCGCCGGCCATCACGCTCTTGACGTATCCCTGCACGTCTTCCTGGACGATGCGTCCCTTCGGCCCGGTGCCGCGGACCTGCTCGAGCGGCACGCCGAGCTCGCGCGCAAACTTGCGAATGCTCGGCGAGGCATGCGGCAGCACGCCGCGCGGCTCTGCAGGCACATGCGCGGGCAGCGCGGCGGTCGGCGGGATGTGCCTCTCGGCCACCGCGGCTGGCGTCGCACCGGCAGCGGGTCCCTGGGCCGGCGATGAAGGGGGCGCCGAGGTCGAAACCGCGGGCGCTGCCGAGGCGGCAGGTGCCGACGCAGC
>JBDSBD010000177.1:0-5257 GCA_039921765.1 Burkholderiaceae bacterium | reverse complement strand
GCGACATCTTCGGCGACATCTTCGGTGGTGCTGGCGGTCAGCGCCGTGGCCCCGGCGGCCAGCAGGTGTTCCGCGGCAGCGACCTGAGCTATGCGATGGAGATCACGCTCGAGGAGGCCGCGAACGGCAAGGAAACGCAGATTCGCGTGCCCGCCTACGAGGCCTGCGAAACCTGCAAGGGCAGCGGTGCCAAGCCCTGCACCAGTCCGAAGGTCTGCACCACCTGCAACGGTGCTGGCACGGTTCACATGCGCCAGGGCTTCTTCAGCATTAAGCAGACCTGCCCGCATTGCCACGGTACCGGCCGCATCATTCCCGAGCCCTGCACCACCTGCAGCGGCCAGGGCCGGATCAAGAAGAACAAGACGCTGGAGGTGAAGATCCCCGCCGGCATCAACGAAGGCATGCGCATCCGCTCCAGCGGCAATGGCGAGCCCGGCACGAACGGCGGCCCGGCGGGCGATCTCTATATCGAGATACGCATCAAGCAGCACGAGATCTTCGAGCGCGATGGCGACGATCTGCACTGCACCGTGCCGGTGGGCCTGACAACTGCCGCCTTGGGTGGCGGCATCGAGGTGCCCACGCTGGGCGGCAAGGCCGAGATCGATCTGCCCGAAGGCACCCAGCACGGCAAGACCTTCCGGTTGCGCGGCAAGGGCATCAAGGGCGTGCGCTCCAGCTATCCCGGCGACCTGTACTGCCACATCAGCGTCGAAACCCCGATCAAGCTGACCGAGCCGCAGCGCAAGCTGCTGAAGGAGCTCGACGAATCGTTCCGCGACTCCGGAGGCCGGCACTCGCCAAACGCGAAGACCTGGACCGACCGGGTCAAGAACCTGTTCAAGTAAGCGGCCCGCGTCAAGCGTGTGCGCACCTTCCGAGCACTGACCCGGCTGCGCACAATACCTCGCATGGCCTCGCACCCGAACTCCCCTGCCGAGACGGCCGGCCCCGGCGCGCGGGGCTGGAACCCGCTCACGCTGGCGCTGCTCACTGGCGTGTGGATTGCGGCGCTGTCGAACTGGCCGCTGTGGCGCGCGCTCGTCAATCTGCCCGAGATGGCCTCGATGCGCGGCGGCTTGTTCGTTGCCGGCTTCGGCGTCATGGTCGGCGCACTGACGACGGCGTTGCTGGCACTGTTTGCATGGCGCTTCACGATCAAGCCGGCGATTGCAGTGTTCCTGCTCGCGGCGGCGTTCGGTGCGTACTTCATGGGCAGCTACGGTGTGGTCATCGACGCGTCGATGATGACCAACGTCCTGCAGACCGATCCGCGCGAAGTGCGCGACCTGTTGAGCTGGCGGCTGCTCGCCAGCGTGCTGGTGCTGGGGGCGCTGCCGCTGTTCCTTGTTGCACGGGCGCCGCTCGCGCGCACGGGCGCATGGCGCCAGCTCGGGCGCAACCTGATCGCGATCGCAACGGCGTTGCTGGTCCTGTTGGCGCTCGTCTTCGCGCTGTTTGCCGACCTGTCGGCGACGATGCGCAATCACAAGTCGTTGCGCTACCTCATCAATCCGGTCAACTCGTTCTATGCGTTGGGCCAGCTTGGGCACGCGTCGAACGCCAGGCCCGCCGGGCCGCCCCTGCCGATCGGCCTGGACGCGCGCATCCTGGCGCGACCGGCCGGCGCGCTCCCGCCGCTGCTGGTGCTGGCGATCGGGGAGACTGCGCGCGCCGACCACTTCGCGCTGAATGGTTACACGCGTCCCACCAATCCCGAGCTGACGAAGCTCGGCGTGCGGAGCTTTCACGACGTCACCTCGTGCGGCACCAACACCGCCGCGTCGCTGCCGTGCATGTTCTCGGCGCTCAACAAGAGCGGCTTCGAGGCGCGCGAGCGCGACCACGAGAACCTGCTCGACCTGGCGCAGCGCGCCGGCATGGCGGTGCTCTGGCTCGACAACCAGAGCGGCTGCAAGGGCTTGTGCGAGCGCGTGCCGCATGCTTATGCGCGTGACGTCGCGGCCGGCGCAACGCCACTGCCCGCCGGGCTGTGCGATGGTGATGATTGTCTCGACGCGGCGCTGCTGCACGGCCTCGATGCACGGCTGGACGGGCTCCCTGCCGCCGCGCGCGCGCGCGGCGTGCTGATCGTGCTGCATCAGATGGGCAGCCACGGCCCGGCGTACTACAAGCGCAGCCCACCCGAGCGCAAGCCATTCCAGCCCGAATGCACGACCAACGTGCTCCAGAAGTGCGATCGCGCGGCGCTGATCAACGCCTATGACAACTCGATCGCCTACACCGACCACGTGCTCGCGCAGACGGTGCGCTGGCTCGAGCACAAGGCCGCGCACTACGACCCGATGCTGCTGTATGTGTCCGATCACGGCGAATCGCTGGGCGAGAACAACCTGTACCTGCACGGCTTGCCCTACGCGTTGGCGCCGACCGAGCAAACGCATGTGCCGATGCTGCTGTGGCTGCCCGAGCAGACGCGCGCCGACGCACGGCTGCAGCCCGGTTGCCTTGACCGATTGCGCGACGCGGCCTTGTCGCACGACAATCTCTTCCACTTGGTGCTCGGCCTGCTCGGCATCCGGGCAGGCGAGTACCAGGCGGGCCTGGACGCCTTCTCGGTCTGTCGCAAGCCCTGAGCGCATGCCAGCCCCGAGACACCCTCACAACGCTTGCACACGACCCACGCGCCATGTCCGCACAAGCTGATTCACTCAAGTCGATCTACTATGCACTTGGCGCCAACTTCGCGATCGCGATCGCGAAGAGCATCAGCGCGTTCTTCACCGGCTCGGCCTCGATGCTGGCCGAGGCCATTCACTCCTACGCCGACTGCGGCAACCAGGCACTGCTGATCTGGGGCCTGAAGGAAGCCAAACGCGCCTCGTCGCCTGAGCATCCGTTGGGCCACGGACGCGCCATCTACTTCTGGAGCTTCGTCGTTGCGCTGATGCTGTTCAGCATGGGCGGCCTGTTCTCGATCTACGAAGGCATGCACAAGCTGGACAGCACCGAGCCTGTGCGCTACGCCTGGGTCGCCATCGGCGTGCTCAGTTTCAGCATCGCAGCCGAAGCGCTCTCGCTGTGGGGCGCACTGCGCGAGATCAACAAGGAGCGCAACGGACTGACCCTGTGGCAGTGGTTTCGCACGTCGCGCCAGAGCGAGTTGCTGGTGATCCTTGGTGAAGACCTCGCCGCCCTGGGCGGCCTGGTGCTGGCGCTTGGCTTCATCGTGCTGTCGATGATCACCGGCAACCCGATGTGGGACGCGGTCGGCTCGATCTGCATTGGCGTGCTGCTGGTGCTGGTGGCCATCCTGATCGGCGTCGAGGTCAAGGCCTTGCTGGTCGGCCAGGGCGCCGAGCCGCACGTGCTGGCGCGCATGCGCGCACACCTCGAAGCGCAGCCGCAGGTGGCCCAGGTGTACAGCCTGATCACGCAGCAACTCGGCAGCGAGATCATGGTTGCGGTCAAGGCCCGCATGCACCCGCAGGGTTCGGAAGTGGCCCTGGTCGACGCCATCAACACCACCGAGCGGGAATTCCGCGCGGCCTTTCCGAACGTGCGCTGGATGTTCTTCGAGCCGGACCTGAAGGCCTGAGTCGGGCCGACCTCGCTGCACAGCTTCGCAGGTGCAACGCTTGCGTCGGCTCACCCGAACAACTCCTGCTGGCGGCCAGCGCGCGGGGTGGGCGGCTTTCGAAACTGCGTCAGATCCAGCTCGATGCGCCGGCGGTTCAGACCGAAGCGTCCGGCGGCCTTTCGGAACCGCTGCTCGAGCAACTGCGCCCACACACCCTCACCTTTCATGCGCGCGCCAAAGCGCGCGTCGTAGTCACGTCCGCCGCGCATCTCGCGCACCCGCGCCATCACGCGCGCGGCACGGCCCGGGAAGTGCCGGGCCAGCCACTGCTGGAACAGCGGGCTCACCTCCCAGGGCAGACGCAGCACCACGCTGAACGCCGCGGTGGCGCCGGCCTGCGCGGCGGCTTCGAGAACGCGCTCGAGCTCGGGCTCGTTGATGAACGGGATGATCGGCGACACGCTCACACCCACCGGCACACCGGCCCGGGCCAGCGTCTCGATCGTGCGCAGCCGGCGCTGCGGCGACGCGGCGCGCGGCTCCATGATGCGCGCCAGATCCGGGTCGAGCGTGGTGATCGAGACATACGCCGCGGCCAGCCGACGCTCGGCCATCGGCGCGATCAGGTCAAGGTCACGCTCGACCCCCGAGGACTTGGTCACGAGCGAGAACGGGTGATGGCATTCCGACAGCACTTCGACCACCGCGCGCGTGATGCGCAGCTTGCGCTCGATCGGTTGATAGGCATCGGTGGCCGAGCCGACGTTCAGCAACGCCGGCACGTATGCGCGGCTCGCGAACGCATTGCGCAGGCGTTCGGCGGCGTTGACCTTGGCGATGATGCGGGTCTCGAAGTCCAGCCCCGGCGACAGGTTCAGGTAGCTGTGTGTCGGCCGCGCGAAGCAGTAGACGCAGCCGTGCTCGCAGCCACGGTACGGGTTGATGGACAGGTCGAACGAGATGTCGGGTGAGTCGTTGCGGGACAGGATGGACTTGACCCGCTCCTCGATGATCTGCGTGGCGGGCGCCAGATGTTCCTCTTGCGCGGCCTGCTCGAGCGTGCCCCAGCCGTCGTCGAATCGCTCACTCGTCTGCGTTGCAAACCGATGTTCGCTGGCCCATGCGGTGCCGCGCCCTTTCAGCGCCTCGGTTGCGGGCAGCGCGCGCGTTGACGGGGGCATGGCGGGACCTCGAGAGTCGCGGGGTATGGCGAACAACGCCGGGCAACCACTTTGCACGAACGCGGTTGACGAGACTGTATATAAACACAGTATAGCGCCGTGTCCGACCGGATCAAGAACAAGCCAGTGGCGATGTGAACGAACCCAGCGATCTGGTTCGTGTCTCGAATCCCCGCGGAATCCAGGTGATGTTGACGACAGGAGTGCGCTCGGCTGGGCGGCTTGCAAGCCTCATGGCGCGAAGTCGTCGACCTGAATCACCCGATCGGCCGCTTGCAGGTAGGCGAGTGCGGCGACCGGGTCGGTCGCCGACGCTGCTGCGTCAGCGAGTGAACGTGTGCGACGCAACACCCGATTCAATTCGGGCAACTCGTCGATCACCGGTCGTGATCGCTCCACGGCTTCGATCAGGTCAAGCAGGCCGCCGGCCCCGGGCCTGCCGATGTCCGGACAGATGCGGCGCATCACGCGCGGATCGTTGCGCAGCGATTCCGCCAGTGCCAGCAACGTGACATCGGTCGGCGGCCGCAGT
>JBDSBD010000176.1:0-8273 GCA_039921765.1 Burkholderiaceae bacterium | reverse complement strand
ATCACGACCACCGCGCGCATGCGCGCCGCGCTGTCCGAGGGTCGTGGGCTGATCTCCAGAAGCGCGCCAAGCCAGAAGAACTGGAGCGCCCGCTCGTCCCCGATCTGGTACGAGCCGCTCGCATAGGCCGCGTCGATCTCGGCCGGCGTGGCGCGGCGCACGATCTCCACCAGGGTGGACGGCACGCCGACATGGGTCTCGCCTCAGCGCAGCATCACAACCTGCGTGACCGCGGTGGTGAGCGGCAGGATCATCCGGAACGAGGTGCCCTGACCCGCGGCGGTGGCGGTCTCGACCCGTCCGCCGATCGCGTTGACCTCGGAGCGCACCACGTCCATGCCGACGCCGCGCCCGGCAAGTTCGGTCACGGCGTCGGCGGTCGAGACGCCAGGCGCGAAGATCAGGTTGGCCAGCTCGGCGTCGCTCGGCTCGGCGTTCGCGTCGAGCAGCCCGAGCGCAATTCCCTGGGCCCGAATCCGGTCCAGGTTCAAGCCGGCGCCGTCGTCGCGGAACTCGACCGCGACCTCGTTGCCGTCGTGCGCCAGCGCCACGATGATCGATCCGGTGGTGTCCTTGCCGGCCGCCGTGCGCACCTCAGGTGGCTCGATGCCGTGGGTCACGCAGTTGCGCAGCAGATGCTCGAACGCGCCGGTCATGCGGTCCAGCACGCCGCGGTCGACCTCGATCGAGCCGCCGACGATGTCGAGCCGCACCGACTTGCCGGTCGCCTTTGCAGTCTGGCGCACGACGCGGTACAGGCGGTCGGCCAAGCCGTCGAACTCGACCATGCGGGTGCGCAGCAGATCGTCCTGCAGATCACGGGTCAGCCGGCCCTGCGCGACCAGTTCGTCCTCGGTCACCTCGAGCGAACGCTGCACCGAGCGCTGCACCGTGGCGACGTCGTTGACCGACTCGGCCATCATCCGCGCCAGCTCCTGGAAGCGCGTGAAGCGATCGAACTCGAGCGGATCGAAGGCCTGCGATGCCGCCTTGGCGGCCTCGAGCCGCGAACTCATCTGCGTTTCGCCCTGGAACTCGATCTCGCGCAGCTGGGCGCGCAAGCGCTCGAGGTTCTCGGTCAGGTCGGCGAGCGAGCCCTTGATCTGAGCCACGCCCGATTCGATGCGCGAGCGCGTGATGCTGACCTCGCCGGCCTGGTTCACGAGCCGATCCAGCAGTGGCGCGCGCACCCGTACCGCCGACTGCGCGACCTGCGGGCTGCGCTCGGCTCTGCGCGGCGCCCCCTCGCCCGCTGCCATGAACCGGCTCCAGTCGATCGGCTCCAGCTCGGACGCCGGTGGCGTGGCGGGCAGCGCCGTGGACTGCGTGACGGACGTGGCGTCCGCGGCGCCTGCGCTGCCTGCGGCTTCGACCGATGCAGCATCGACGTCGGTGCCGCCCTCCGTGTCAGCGCCACCCGGGCGCCATGGCGCGGTCTCGAGCTGCGCCGGCTCGGTGAGGAGCCCAAAGTCGGCCGGCGCGGTCTGCAGCAGCACCGCCAGCTCGGCGGCCGCGGCGAGCCCGGTCGACGTGGGCTCCGAGGCAACGCTCGCGGCGTCGGACGGCGCTGCGGCATCACCGGCGCGCAAGGCCTCGAAAGTCTGCACGAGCGCATCGCCATGCATCTGCAACAACTCAACATCACCGGCACCGACCGATGCCTGCGCGAGAAGGCGTTCGATGCGCGACTCGAGCCGGTGCGCCATCTCGCCCAGGCGCATCGCTCCGGCCAGGCGGGCACCGCCCTTGAGCGTGTGCAAGGTGCGCATGCAGGCGGCGGGGTGCGCCGGCTCGGTGGGTCGATGCGACCAGTCGCGCAGCTGGGCGGCGAGCTGGGGAAGCAGCTCCTCGGCCTCTTCCGCGAAGATCGGAAACAGCTCCGCATCGACGGCATCCACCGCGTCGATCGCGTCGTCGCCATCCACCGCGTCGCCAGCCGGTGCCGGCGCACGGGCGGTGCCGGGCTGCAGTTCGCCAAGCGGCTTGAGCTCGGCCACGCCGAGCCGGTCGAACCGGGTCGCCGCGCCATCGAAACCCGAGTCCAGTTCGACAGGTGCCGTATCGGCCACGCCGATCTCGCCCGGCGCCGGCGCCACCGGCAGAACCGACTCGTCGCTCGCGCGCTCGAACCCCGAGGCAGGCTCCGGATCGAGCGACATCAAGGCGCCGATGTCCTCGGCTGCAGGGACCTCCGGCGGCGCCTCTTCCTGCAGCTCGGCCGCCGCCGTTGCGGCTTCGAGGCGGAGTGCGGAGCTGCGCTCGTGCTCGGCCAGGCGCGCCATCAGTTCGTCCGGGGCGTCCTTCAGGAAGCCCGCCGCGAACTGGTGCAGCAAGCTGCGAATCTCGTCGGCCGCGTCAACGAACAGCCGAGCCTCCTCGGGCGTCCCGGCGCCGATCGCATTCGAGCGCGTTTGCGCATGCTCGAGCGCACGCGCGAGCTGCGACAGGTCGGCAAAGCCAACGGTGGCCGAACTGCCCGCGAGCGAATGCGCCAGCGCGATGGGCGTTTCACCGATCGGGCGATGAAGCTCGAGCGCCCACTCGGCCAACTCGGTGCCAAGGCGGCGCGACAACTCGTCGGCTTCATTGAGATAGATGTTGAACAGCGGGATGCTGATGCGCAGCGGCCCGACCATCTTGACGTGGTCTTCCTCGAGCGCCGCGATGGCGTCGGCCCCGACCGGCGCAGCGTCGGCATCCTGCCCGGGCTCTGCGGGACGCTCGGGCTCGGGCTCGGGCTCGGGCTCAAGCTCGGGCGAAGGCGTGCCCGCGTCGAAGCGCGAGGCCGCGGTATCGCGTCCGAAGTCGAGCTCGAGACCCTCGAGCGACAGCTCCGGTGTCTCGGTCACATCGGCGAGCGGCGTCACCTCGGTCTGGCGCAGATCGAACGGTTCCTGCCAAGCCGGCGCGTCCAGATCCAGCGAGGCCGGATCGCTCAAGGTCGTCGGCACGCCGCTCGCCGGCGGCGCATCGACCGGCGCCGGGGCAAATGCTGCCCCCGGCTCGTCGAAGCTGCCAAGATCGAGTTCGAACGACAGCTCGGACGCCACCCCCGAATCGATGCGGGGCACCGATGCATCCGGTGGTGCAGCTGCGGAAAGATCGAGATCAGCCGCCGACGGCAGATCGTGCGGCAGCGCTGGCGTCACGGGCAGCGCCGGCGAAGCGGCCGACTCGGGCGCAGCGTCCAGACTGCCGCGATGCCCGCCGACGCGCTGCGCGGCAACCCGTATCGAGGTGGCGTCACGTGCGCCGTCGCGCTGCTCGGCGATGTCATCGATCCAGGCGCCAAGCTCGGCCAGACTCCATGACGTGAACTCAAGCAGCGGCACGTCAGCGGCACGCTGGTCGGCCAGGTGCGTGTTGTAGAGCTGTTCGCAGGCCCACGCGGCTTCGCCGAACTCCTTGAGCCCGACCATGCGCGAACTGCCCTTGAGCGTGTGGAAAGCGCGGCGCAGCGTCGTCAGCAGCGCCAGGTCCGCGCTCGAGTCCACCAGCCCGGAACGCGCCGCACGGGCCTCGCCCAGCACTTCACGCGCCTCTTCGAGAAAGATCTCGCGCATCTCGTCGTCTTGGGCCAGATCGATTCTCGGCACGCCGAAATCCAGCGTGATCGGCGCGCCAGCCGGGCTGTTGCCCTCAGGCGCGAGGCCGACCGGGTCGGAGGCCGTCGAGACGAAATCAACCAGGGCCTCAGAGAGCTCACCGCGTGCGGCAGCGACGCCGTGCGGATCGTCCTGGGCGCGCTCGAGCGCCGCTTGCGCCTTCAGCATGGTGGCCGCGAGAGCAGGCTGGTCGGCCGCGCTGGCCTCGTTGGACAGGCGCTCCAGGTCGCGCTCCAGCGCTTCGAGCGGCACGTCTTCGCGCGCCGAGCTGAGCGCAAGCGTCTGGGCCTGCTCGATCAGGCGCTGCTCGACCGGCGCCGGGCTCGCCGCGGCATGCACGCCGACCGGCGCGTGAACCGCGCCACGGCCCATGACCGGACTCAGCGTACCGGCCTCGGCGTCGAAGCTGAAAAGCGACTTGGCGAGCTGCGGCTGCACGCTGAGCATGTCGATGAGGAAGCCGAGCGCACCGAGGTTGCCCGCCAGCCGATCGAAGGCACCGACCTGTGCGACGTGCTGCGGCTCGACCTCGGTCGTGATCAGCGCATCGACCTCATCGCGCATGCGCAGCAGCGCTGCAGATGCGTGGTCCATGCCCAGCACCGAAAGCACGCCACGCATCGACGAGAGCTGGTTGGGCACCGGGATCAGCGCGTCGCGTTGCTCGGGGTTGCGGAAGAACTGGTCGATCAGCTTCTCGGACTCGGACAAGCTTGCGCGCAACTCCTGTACCACGCTGCCCATGGTCTGGCGGTCGGAGACACGCCGGTAGAGCTCTTCCATCCAGGCCTCGAGCGGCTCGGGCGCGCGGCCCAGGCGCACCGCAGCCAGGCGATCGGCGAGGCGACGCACGCGTGCGGCCTGATCGGGATTGTCGAAGTCGACGTCCTCGAGCGCGGCCTCGACATAGAGCAGGCTGGTGGCCACTTCCATCGCCAGCGGGGCCGGTGGCGCCGCGCCCTGCGCTTGAGTCTGCGCAACCGCGTGCTGCAACTCGGACGCGAACGCCTCGCCGTGCGGAAACAGACGTTTGAGCGAGTCGCCGACCAGCGCGAACTGCTCCGACAACCCTGCCAGCCGATGCATCTCGCCGCTCGCGACCGACGACCACGCCTCCTTGGCCGCGACCACGCGCTTGCGCGACTGGGCGATCGTCGCCGGGTCGAAACGGCCGAGCGAGCTGGTCGAGTAGTCGGTCGGCACGTGGTGCACGAGATCGAAGACCTGACGCACCGCCGCCAGCCGCGGCGCCTTGCGCCCATCGCCCGGCGACGCGCTCTGGGCGCAGAAGAACAGCAGGTCCTGGACCAGCCGCTCCGACACGTCGGTCTCGCCGCGTTCGAGAATGCGCATTTGCGCGAGCAGGCGCGACGCCACCCGTTTGCTGAACACATCGAAGCCGAGCAGGCCCTGGGCCTGAGCCTCGAACATGGCCGCAGCAAGTTTCCAGAGCGTGCCGACCTGCGGCTGGGTCGCGCCGGCGCCGAGGCCGGCAAAGATTTCGCTCATGCGCGCCGCCACGAGCATCGGATCGATGCCGCCGGTCGGTGTATGCGCCTCGGTCGCGCTGCCGGCGGTCGCGCGCATCGAGGCGAGCAACTGGGCCTCAAAGGCCTCGTGCGTGGTCTGGTCCGCTGCGCGCGGTGTGGCATGCGCGTCATCCGGCAGATCGCGCCACTGCCAGTCATGCGTCCACAGGTCGGCCGGGTGGACCCGGTGGGCGCCCGCCAGCTCTTGCACCGCCCGGTATTGCGGGAACATCGCAAGCGGCATCACCGGCTTGCCGGCCAGCAACCGGGTCAGGTAGTCGAGCAGCGCAAACGACGCGTGCTCGATCGCCTCGACGCCTTGCGCGCTCAGCTTGTGCGGTTTTGCGACGAAGCGCTGCACCGCCGCCTCACTGGCGCGCAGCATCATTGCAGCCACCGGCAAGCCAACCAGTTCAAGTGCACCGACACCCTGATGGATCTGGCTGCGGGCGCCGCGCAGAACCGCCGGGTCGACCACGTCGACATCGGACTCGCCGAGCGCCTCGGTCTCCTTCAGGAAACGCCGCAGCCCCTTGTGCGCCGCATCGAGCGAGCGGCGCAACTCTTCGTGCACCCAGGCCAGGGCGCTCAGGTCATCGTTCAAACCGGCACTGGCGTCGCTCATCGGGGCGTTCATGGGTCAGAGGTTGAGGTCGGTTCGGTGGTCTGGCGCCGGCGCTCACGCGATCTTGAAGCGCGCGACCGACTGCTTCAGTTCTTCGGCCGTGAGCGACAGCTCGCGCACCATGTGAGCGGTCGAGCGGGTGCCCTCGCCGGTCTGCTCGGTGACTGCAAAGATGTGCTGGATGTTGGCGGCCACCACGTTCGCCGACTGGGCTTCCGAGAGCGCCTGCTTCGAGATCTGGCCGATCAGCTCGGCGAGCTGGCGTGACACGCGGTCGATCTCGCCGAGTGCGGTACCGGCCGCATCGGACAGGCGTGTTCCTTCGACCACGCCCTGCGTGCTGCGCTCCATCGCACCGACGGCATCCTGCGTATCGGTCTGAATCGTCTTCACCAATGCGGCGATCTGACGGGTTGCATCGCCCGAGCGTTCGGCCAGCCGCTGCACCTCTTCAGCCACCACCGAGAAGCCTCGGCCGGCCTCGCCGGCAGAGGCCGCCTGAATGGCGGCGTTCAGCGCCAGCACGTTGGTCTGTTCGGTAATGTCGGAGATCAGCTCGGTGATCTCGCCGATCTCCTGCGACGATTCGCCCAGGCGCTTGATGCGCTTGGAGGTTTCCTGGATCTGGTCGCGGATCGAGTTCATGCCGCCGATCGTGTCCTGCACCGCGCGCAGGCCCGACTCGGCCGCGTCGAGCGACTGGCGCGCCACCGCGGCGGTCTCCTGGGCCTGGCCCGACACGTCGTTGATCCGGCCCGCCATCTGCAGCACCGACTCGCCGGTGTCGCGAATCTCGCGCAACTGCTCACTCGATGCGGCGAGCAGTTCGGTCGAGGTGGCTTCGACCTGCTGCGTCGTGTCGGTCACGCGACCGACCGTGCCCTGCACCTGCGACACCAGCGTGCGCAGCTCCTCCACGGTGTAGTTCACCGAGTCCGCGATCGCGCCGGTGATGTCTTCCGTGACGGTCGCCTGCTGGGTCAGGTCGCCCTCGGCAACCGCCTGCAGCTCGTTCATCAGTCGCAGAATCGCGGCCTGGTTGGCGTCGTTGACGCGCTTGGCTTCGTGCTGTTCGCGTTCAGCCGCCACACGATGGCCTTCGGCGGCCGCCGCGCGCTCGGTCTGGCCACGCACGTACAAGCGCAGAAAGCCGAACCCGCCGAGCAGCATCACCAGCGCCGAGAGCAGCAGCAGGAACAGGTTCAGGGAGCTCAGGCCGGTTTCCTGCGTGAGCTTGTCCTGCACGATCTCGAGGCGCTTGCGCAGCGGCTCGCTGTCGGCCACGATGCTGGCCTGCGCCTCGCGCGCCGCCACCACGCCTTGCAGGTCGCTCAGGATCACGCTCGCCTGCGCGTGCGTCTCCTCGAACTGCTTGAGCAGCGTCGTCAGCCGCTCGCGGGTCTGCGGATCCCGGGTGGCGGGCAGGCGCAACTCGGCGCTGCCGTTGAGCAGCCCCTGACCAATCTCGCGAAACGAGCTCAGATCCTTGCCAAGCAGGAACACAGCCTCCGGGCTGACGCCTTCCATCGTCAGGAATTCATTCGCCGATTTGCCGATGCGCTGCGTCAGCATCACCAGCTGGCCCACCGCCGACAGCTCGACCGGCGATGCATCCTGCTGCAACTTCAGCGACGACACGGTCTCGGCGATCTCGAGCAACTCGGACGACTGGCGGTTGATGTTGCGCAGCGAGCGTCCGACCTGGGTCAGCACCTTCTGCTGCGCCAGCACCGTGTTGGCACTCTTCTCGGCCCGGTCGACCAGCGGCAGCACCGGGTCGATCGAGTCCTGCACGTCCGCCGGTGCCGCGGCGAGATCGCCTTCACCGTTCTTCAGTCCATGGACGTTGCGCACCAGCACCTCGACGCTCTCGCGCATCTCTGGAAAAGCCTGCGGGCTGCCGACCAAGGCCTGCGACACCGCCTTGGCAAGCCGCTGCGACTGCATCAGCGCCTGACCACTGGCCCCGACCTGGGCCGCGCCGCGGTCCGCGGCCAGCAGGGACAGAACCGTCATCAGGATCAGGCCGATCAGGCCGATGCCCACCATGAACGCGAAGATGCGCTGCTGTTCGGCCGGTGGCCGATGGCCGATCAGCGGCAGGCCGGTACCGGCCGCCACCGGTATCGCGTCCTCACCGTCGGGTACCCGCGTTTCGGAAAAGTCAGCCATCTCGGACGGCGCAGCCTCCGAGATGATCGAGCTGTCGGGGGCGACCGGTGCCGCCGGCACCTCCACCGACGCCATCGGCTCGTGCCCGGCGCCGTGCGCATCAAAACTGACCTCGGTACGCTCATACGCGTACTCGACCGGCTCGTTGGCGCGACCTTGCTCGGACGCGGCCCCATCTTTCTGGCTGCGGCCCGTCATTCTGTTCAGCAAGCTCATAAACGTCCCTCGTCCAATCTCTTGTATGTGCGTCTCGCGTGCGGTTGTCGACGCCTGATCCGATGTGTCCGTGTCAGCCCACGATCCGCAAAAAGGCCTCGTAGCCAGCGAGTTCGGCGAGGTTCA
>JBDSBD010000175.1:0-6303 GCA_039921765.1 Burkholderiaceae bacterium | reverse complement strand
GAGGCGGTGACTCGCTACGCTGGAAAGTCCGGAGGTGCGGTGCCGAGCCTACCCATCCCAACCCTCAAGTTCAGTATCCAAGCGCCGCAACGAGCGCCCAGCATGTCATGAAGATCAGGATCAGCGAGCCGACTGTCCACAGCGTGGCACGCAGGTCGTGCGTCTGGGCGCTCACATAGGCGGCAAAGTGAAGCAGCCGCGAAACCACGTAGCCGTAGAGCAGCGCTTGCGCCAACACCAGCGGCGGCTCGGTCAGTACAAAGAGGAAGCCAGCCGCGAGAAAGAACGGCAGGTTCTCCAGATCGTTGAGGTGAATCCGCCGGATCCGTTCGACCCGTTCGTTGCGGTCGAGCTGTTGCGCGTCGGGAGCCGGATTCATCCGCGTCTTGCGGATGTCTTCCGGCGAGCGGAATCCGCCCTTGACCTGCAGCATTCGAGCGACGGTGAGCCAGGACATGCCCACGGCCTTGAGGATCATCAGGGTGGCGGCAATCACGTAAGTCGCAAACAGCTGGTTGTGCAGGCTCAGCTTGTCCATGTCGCTCTCCTCACTGCTGTTGCTTGATCATCGAGTCGTACGCGTCGGCAAGCTGCAAAAGGGATTCGCTGCACCGGCTCCGCGTCGATGATCCGTGCATCAGGGCGAGGCCTTGCGGTTGCAACGCGGCAAGCGCGCGGATCGTTGGCGCGGTTCGGGCTGAGAGTGCCGAGGCATGAAAGAGTGCTTCAGCCTCGAGCGCGGGGCCGACGATGTCGCTGTCGGTCAGCGGCGGCCCGTCGCCGAAATGGGTGAAGAGATCGCCGCAGAAAAGCGTGCCGGTGCTTTCCTCGAACAGCAGGCGGGCCTCCCAGTTGTGGGGCACGTGGGGCGTGTCGACGTGCCTGATGCGCTTGCCTCCCAGGTCGATGACTTCGCCGTCGGCGAGCCGGCGCGGTGGCCGGTTGCACAGGTCATCCAGCGAAACCAGGCAACCGGTCGTGCCGTGTGCGACCTCGGCGCGCGGTGCGGCAGCGAGGAATTCATTCATTGCTCCGCATTCGTCGGCTTCCACATGGCCGAAGGTGATCCATCGGAGCCGTTCGACCGGAAGGATCCGCGCTACCGCCTGCGAGACCAGCGGGAACATCCGGCGCAGGCCGGTGTGGAACAGCAGCGGCTCGTCAGCGTCGATGAGGAATTGATTGAACGTGAAGCCACCGGGCGCGGCGTCGGGGACGCTGGTGGAAATGCGGTAGATGTGGTCGGCGATCTCATGGGTACGGGTGTTCATTCGGCTCTCCATGCGCGACGGCGCCCAGGATCGTTGGAGAAACAGGTGCACCGCGTTCGAATCATAAGATATGTTTACCGACAGTCGATAACTTGTCCAATGGTATTTTCAATTACTCACAGTAAAATAAGCACCTCGCATCCGCCCATGAACCTGCGCCATGCCGTCTCCGAAGCGTCATCCCGCCCCACCCGAGAACCCTGCAGTCGCTGCGCGCATTGCTCGACGGGAGCGCAGGCGCAGCCGGTCGCGCGATGAAATTCTCGAGGGCGCCCGTCGCGTTCTGTTGCGCAGCGGGATAGCGGCCACGACGCTGGAGTCCGTCGCCAGGGAAATTGGCGTGTCCAAGACGGCCCTCTACTACTACTTTCCATCAAAAGACGCGTTGCTCTTCGAACTCGTCTTCAGTGTCCTGGAAGCCCAGGCGAAGGCAGTGCATCGCGCGGTCGAGAACACCAGCGACGGCGCTGGCGCCCTGCGTGCGATCGTGCGTGAAACAGTGCATTCCTTTGCGCCACGGCTCGACGATTTCCGCCTTGCATTCCTTCACGGTCAGGTCGCCAGTCCGGGTTCGGTCCACCTGGATGAGCAGCAGTTCACTCGCGTCCGACCGCTCAACGATCTTGTCTTGGTCGGCGCGACGAAGAAGCTGGCTGACGAGCGCAAGAAGCGTCGCGGCGGTGCTCGCGTTCGCGTCGAACCGCGCCTGTTGGCATTCCTGGCTTACCTTGCTGCGATCGGAATGCTGACGATGAAGGGCATGGTCGAAAGCGTCGAAGATCCGTTGCTGTACTCGGATGACCAACTCATCGATGGATTTGCACGGATCTTCGAGGCCGCCGCGGCGCTGTAGGCGCATTGCAGCCTGCTCCCGTCATCGCCGAACGACGATGTCGGTCACGGCGACGGAAGGCGCGGGCCCAACCGACCACGTACTTCCCCCGGAATCGGTCCCAACCGCTGCTCCACGCTAAACTACGCGCCGAACTGCGGGTGTAGTTCAATGGTAGAACGGCAGCTTCCCAAGCTTCATACAGGGGTTCGATTCCCCTCACCCGCTCCAGGTTTAAGTCCGAAAGGGTCCGAAGAGAGTCCCTTTTTACGCCTGAACCGGGCGTAGTGCCAAAGTTGTTGTCCGGCAACGTCCTAGCAAGTTTGGTGGAAGTCGGAGGAAACTGGGGGTAGATTTCGGGGTAACGCCGATGCTCGGCAAGCTGGTTACCCCCAGATGGCATCAGACACCTTGACCGACGCGGCCGTGAAGAAGGCCAAGCCTTGCGACAAGCCTATCCGCATGTTCGACGGCAAGGGGCTGTACCTCGAGGTCGCACCCGGCGGCGGCAAGTGGTGGCGCTTGAAGTACCGCTACGCCGGCAAGGAGAAGCTGCTCAGCATGGGCACCTACCCCGACACCTCGCTCAAGCGGGCGCGCGAGAAGCGCGACGAGGCTCGCGTCCTTCTCGAGTCCGGTGTGGACCCCAGCGCGGCCAGAAAAGCAATCAAGGCAAGTCGAGTCGGCGGTGGTCCCGGTAGCTTCGAGGCGGTGGCGCGAGAGTTCCACGACCTGAAGAAGGCTGAGTGGAGCGCGCCCCATGCGAAACGCTGGCTCGAGCGCCTCGAAAAGGATGTCTTCCCCTACCTGGGCGCGCTCGCGCTGACGAACATCACGGCGCCGCTCTTGCTGGAAACGCTGCGCCGCGTCGAGTCCAGGGGCGTGCGCGAGACCGTGCACAGCATCCAGCAGGCATGTGGCCAGGTCTTTCGCCACGGCATACGCACCGGCCGCGCGGACCGCAACCCGGCGGCCGATCTGCGCGGCGCGCTGAAGCCTGTTCTGGTTCGCAACATGGCGGCCGTGACCGAGCCGAAGGCCGTAGGCGACCTGATGCGCGCGATCGCCGACTACCAGGGCAGCCCCCTCACCCGCGCTGCGTTGATGCTGTCCGCGCTGCTGTTCCAGCGCCCGGGCAACGTGCGCGCGATGCAGTGGTCGGCGCTCGACCTCGACGGCAAGAAATCCGCGTGGACGATTCCTGCCTCGGAGATGAAGCGAACACGTTACGAGAAGGAGAACGGCAGGCCGCACGTCGTGCCGCTAGCGCCGCAGGCCGTAGCCGTCCTGCGCGAACTGCAGCCGCTCACGGGGGGTGGTCAGTATGTGTTTCCGTCGCTGCTCAGCAGCGAGCGGCCGATGAGTGAGAACACCGTCAACACGGCGCTGCGGCGGCTCGGGTACGACAAGAACGCAGCGACCGCGCACGGGTTCCGCGCAATGGCTCGCACGCTGCTGGTGGAGGAGCTGAACGTCAGTCCCGACGTGATCGAGGCACAGCTCGCGCACGGCAAATCGGGGCCGCTTGGCAAAGCGTATGACCGCGCCGAGTTCCTGGACCAGCGGCGCGCGATGATGAATCAGTGGGCCGGCTACATTGAAGGGCTTCGCGCGGACACCGCTGTTGCGCCGAAGCGCCGGGGACGTTCGGCAAAGTCCGAAGGGGTCGATATGGTTTCAACCTGATCGCTACCTTTTAGTGACTGTGAGCTGCGACGGAGAAACGCAGGGAGTTCGATTCAGAAGAGCGCCGCAAAGCACAGTCGCCGGTTCAACCTCGTTGGACTGACGACGCTGCTGGCAGGACCGTCCGCATGAATTGACTGATCAACCTTGTTTCGGCGCGCCTGCGCAAGTACACCGCATGCAGTACGCCAAAGACCCTGAAGCCCTTGAAACGCACGATGCGCATCGACGAAGGGAGGTCGATCTCATCAAGCGACACCGCGGCCAGTCCCATGCCCGCCATCGAGGCCTGCAGCACACCATCACGACTGCTCACTTCGATCGTGCGGCCCGGCACGTAGCGATGTCGCTGCATCTGGGTGAGCACGAGGTCTCGGGTCTCCGAGCCTTGCTCGCGCATCAACAGCGTTGATTTGCTAATGGTCAGACGGTCGATGCGTTCTACCGGCGCGAACGGGTGCTTATGCTCGCTGAGCAAGACAAGACCTTCGCGAAAAGCCGCGCTGGGATCGCCCACTGCGCATGATGGATTGGGTAACTTGCTGAGGAGGCCAAGCGTGTCGCGGCGTTCCGCCCTCGACGTAGCATCACTGGCATGAAAACGGCACCTTTGTGTTGACGCCGACCGAAAACTGAGCCTCGGGGGTGCGGACGTTTTCTTGGACTACCGTGGAGGGAAGTTCATGTTTTCATACGAGGATCGGCTCCGAGCCGTGCGGCTGTACATCAAGCTGGGCAAGCGCCCGGGCTTGACTATTCGTCAGCTTGGCTATCCGACGAAGAATGCGCTCAAGACTTGGTACCGCAAGTACGAGCAGCGCCCGCTGCACCGCTGACATTTGCTGCGCGTCGGCGAAGAGTAGCCAGGAGTCGGCACCTCCCCTTGTCGTGAAGCCGCCAATTCGAATGACGCTGTGACCTGCCTCCTCAGCGCCTGTCAGGCGAAGGCTAACGCAGTCCCGCACAAGTCAGTCCACGCCAATGTTCCAGTGCAGAACCAACTTCTCCAGGATCTCCGGCGGTACACGGTTATCAAGGGGTTGGCGCAGTTGATACGACCAATTCGGCGACCACAACTTCCCAGCGAGCCGTCTTCACAGTCGCCGAGAATTCCGGTGGTGTCTGCTCGCGCGTGCGGACCATGATCCCCGCTACTATCGCCGGCATGCTGCCGCTCGCCTCAAGTGCAGTCTTTGTAGCCAGCCGCCCAATGACGTGGCCATTGAGTGTCTTCAGGTAGCGAGCCTCAACGATGATCCTGTCGCCAGGATTCAGCGTGGAGATCAGGAGATGAATCGCATCAGAGGGCCCCTGTCGCCCCGCAAAGCCAATATCGATCTCTGACGGCCCAAGGCTCACGTGCTGACGATCAAGCTCTGCCCGGTGTGCTGGTCGAGGTGACGGCAGAAGATCAATGACTCCGTCGACCGTGCCGAGATCGACCAGGTAGGGGTTGCGTCCACCCTCGGCGCGCATCAATGTGAGCGTCTCCCGGGCGCGCGTCATCGCGACATACAGGAGGCGCCGTTCGTCTTCGCCGCTCCACCGCCAATCGGCGCAGTCCATCACGACCACGTGACCAAACTCCAGGCCCTTGGCGCTGTGCGCGGTCATCAGCTTGAGCGCTGCTGGCTGGTGCCCGCGCCTTGTGTCTGCGTCCGCCTCGTAGAGCGCGTCGGTGACCTCTGCCGCGGGAACGCGGTCCATGCCCACCGACTCGGCGAACTCGTCTACAGCGGCGGCGAGGTCCTCCCAGTAGGGATTGGCCGGTTGGCGCCAAACCTGTCGCGCAAGCCAACGACGAAGGGCAGGCATCGACAGAAGGTCCGACCTGCGCGACCTGAGGAGATCCGCCGTGCGTCGACCCTCACGCGAATTCATCAGCGACAACTGGGCGCGCGCCCCGTCCCTGCTGACCATCTCGTAGCGGACCTCTTCCAGGTCACACAGCGCGCGCAGCGGCTCAAGCGATCGGTGCGTGCGTGCAAGCACTGCGATTTCGCCCAGCGCAACGGCGGGATCGAAGCGACGAATCCTTGCGATCTCGTCAAACACGACTTGGGCTTGGCGGTTCGGATCTGCAGGGGCGGTGATCAGGCGCACTTTTCCTTGACCTGCAGGGTCGAGCTGGGTCAAACGGCCACCGGCGGGTTCGGGGGCTCTTTTCGAGTCGATACGGATCGGGTGGTCCACCTTCATCCGATCCATCGCGCGCTGGATCACGTGATTGGCTGCGGCAATGATGTTCTGCGTCGAGCGAAAGTTCTCGACGAGGTAGGTGACCTCCCCGCTGTAGTCAGTCTGGAACCTGCGGATGAACTCGACGCTGGCGCCCTTGAAGCTGTAGATGTTCTGGTCGTCGTCACCGACGGCCATGATGCTGAGCTTGGCGTCCGCATCCGACTGTGTTCGGCCGGCCAGCGCACTGACCAATGCGTACTGCTGTTCGTCGATGTCCTGGTACTCGTCGACGAAGATGTACTGGTATCCCTGCAGGAGCCGGTCCCTTGCCTC
>JBDSBD010000174.1:0-8086 GCA_039921765.1 Burkholderiaceae bacterium | reverse complement strand
TCGACGGCCTCGACCTGGCCAGCGCCGAGCGCCTGGTGCAACTGCGACAGCGCACACCGTTTCGCAGCATGGCCGAGTTCAACGCGCAGATCAAGGCGCTGGCACCGATCACCGCCCGGCTCGACGTGCGCACGGCGTTCTTCGAGGTCGGCGGGCGGCTGCGGCTGGCTGACCGGGTGCTCGAGGAGCGCTCGCTGGTGCAGCGCCTGAATGGCGGGCAGACTCAGGTGATCGAGCGCGAGCGCATCTCGAGCCGCGAACAAGCCGGTTCATGACCCGTTGATCGGGCCATCGACGGGCTCCGATAACGCTACAACAAAGCTCTGTAAGTCCTTGATTCGTTACGGTTTGTACCTACCGCGTGCCTACAATGCGCGAAGTCTCGCCCCAGCCCTTCCATGTCGACCCTCGTTGTCCAGATTCCGCCGCGGCGTCGCTTGCACGCCAGCGGTGCCATTGAGGCCGAGGCGAAGGCCTCCGACCTCGCCACCGACTACGACTACGTGACCAGCCCGGACGGCCTGGCGCTGCAGTCGGCGGGCCAGTGCGCGGCATCCCTGTTGCCCAAGGCGACCCAGATCGTTGCAGTGCTGCATGAGGCCGACGTCAGCTTGCACCGCATCACGCTGCCGCGGGCACCGGCCGCGCGCCTGCGTGCCGCGCTCGGCGGGGTGCTCGAAGACGCGCTGCTCGCCGACGCCGAAGATGTCCATCTCGCGCTCGCGCCGGGCGCCGCGGCGGGCCAACCCACCTGGATCGCCGCGGTGGATCGGCGCTGGTTGCGTGCCGAGCTCGCAGCGCTCGAGAAGGCCGACGTCTTCATCGACCGGGTCGTGCCGATGGCCTGGCCCGACGATCCGCCGCTGGGTCATTTCGCCGAAACCGCGGCCGACTCGGCCAACGCGCCGCACGGCATCGCCTTGAATTGGGCCCATGCGGGTGGCGTCGCGACGCTGCGGCTGCAGGGCGGCCTGGCGCGCGCGCTGGTGCCCACGCCGGCGCCGCAGGGCACGCGCTGGAGCGCCACACCGGGCGCGGCCGCTGCAGCCGAGCAATGGCTGGGGGCGCCGGTACCGGTGATGCCGGCCGGGCCACGCCTGTTGCAGGCCGCACGCAGTCTGTGGAATCTGCGCCAGTTCGATCTGGCGCGCCGCACCCGGGGCGGGCGCGCGCTGCGCGACTCGATGCGTCGTTTCATGAGCCCCGAATGGCGCTCGGCGCGCTGGGGTGTGGGCGTGCTCGCCGTGGCCCAGATCTTCGGCTTGAATCTGTGGGCCTGGCACCAGCGCGGCGCGATCGACGCCAAGCATGAGCAGATGCAAAGCCTGGTCCAGGCAAGCTACCCGCGCGTCAGTCCGCTCGACATCCAGCGCGACGCGATGGCCGTGCTGCAGCGCGAATCCCAGGCCTTGCGCACGCAGGCCGGCAAGCCGGGCGACGCCGATCTGGAGACGATGTTGCAGGCCGCGGCGGCCGCCTGGCCGGCCGACCGCCCGGCCGTGAGCAGCCTGCGCTTCGAACTGGGGCGGCTGACTCTGGCCGCCAATGGCTGGAGTGACGCCCAGGTCGAGCAGTTTAGAAGCCTGCTGCGCCCGGGCGGCTGGCAGGTCGAGGTGGCCGAAGGCCGGCTGGTCCTGACCCGCGCCTCGGCACGCGGCTCGGGAGCGGCCACGTGAACGCGCCCGGCATGACCGTACCGCCAGCGGTGGCGAGCCTGAAGCAGCAGGCCGCCACTTGGTGGCACGGGCGCACTCCACGCGAGCGCCAGGCGGTGACGCTGGTGTTCGTCGTGCTGGCGCTGTTCTTGGTGTGGAGCGTCGCGGTCCAGCCAGCCTGGCGCAGCGCGCGCGCAGCGCCGGCCCAGCTCGATCGGCTCGACACCCAGTTGCAGCAGATGCAGCGCGTCGCCGCCGAGAGCCGACTGTTGCGCGACGTGGCGCCGGTGTCGGTGGCCCAAGCGGGCACGGCGCTCAAGGCGGCTTCGGATCGCCTGGGCGACAAGGCACGGTTGGTGTTGCAGGGCGAGCGCGCGATCCTCACGCTCAACGGTGTCAGCCCCGAAGCCTTGCGCGCCTTCCTCGTCGAAGCGCGCAGCGGCGCCCGCGCCCGGCCGCTCGAGGCGCAGCTCCAGCACAGCCCGCAAGGCTATGGCGGCACCATGAGCTTCAGCATCGGAGGCGCCTCTTGATCGGCCGCAAGCGCCGCCGCGCGCTGTGGTCGCCCACCGTGGCAGCCACCGGCTGGGGCGAATCGACCTTGGCCGAACTGTCGTGGGGCAAATCGCGCGGGGCCGCCACGCGCTGGGCGATCGGCGGCGCCGTGGTCGGAGCACTTGCCGCTCTGGTCGCGTTCGCGCCCGCCGCGTGGCTGGCCGGCACGCTGGCCAACGCCACCGAGGGTCGCGTGCTGCTTGCCGATGCCCGCGGCACGGTCTGGTCAGGCAGCGCCGTCGCGGTACTCACAGGCGGTCCCGGCAGCCGCGATGCCAGTTCCCTGCCGGGCCGGCTTGAATGGACGCTGGCGCCGAGCGGACTCGGCCTGGAGCTGCGCGCACGCCAGGCCTGCTGCCTCAATGGCGACGTCGTGCTCCAAGTGCGCCCCGGCCTGGGCCGAACCACCGTGACCCTGGAGCCGACACAAGGCTGGGTCGCGCAATGGCCGACCGCGTTCCTGGCCGGCATGGGCACGCCATGGAACACGATGCAGCTCGGCGGCACCACGCGGCTGTCGTCGCCCGGCCTGAAGATCGAGTCGGTGCAGGGCCGCTGGCGCCTCGACGGGCGTGCCGATCTCGATCTGGTGGGCGTATCGTCCCGCCTGACGACCCTCGACACCCTGGGCAGCTATCGCATGACGCTCGCCGGCGACCCCGCCAACCCCGGTACCTCGCTGCTGTCGCTGTCGACACAGCAAGGCGCGCTGCAACTCAGCGGCAACGGCACCTGGGGGCCGGGCGGCGTGCGTTTTCGCGGCGAGGCGCACGCCGACGCGCTCGACGAGCAGGCGCTTTCGAACCTGCTGAACATCATCGGGCGGCGCAGCGGCGCACGGTCCATCATTTCGATCGGATAAGCATGAAGCCAAGCGCAACCTCCCAGACCTCCCGGTGGCGCGGGCGGCGGCTGCCCGCTGCACTCACCGCGACGCTGCTGTGCGCCTGGGTCCTTCCCGCACCGCTCGCGTTCGCGCAAGCCGGGCCGACGGCGTCGCGCTTTCGCGGCGAGCCGGTGACGCTGAACTTCGTCAATGCCGAGATCGACGGGGTGGCGCGTGCGATGTCGGCGATCCTGAAGCAGCCGTTCATCGTCGACCCGCGCGTCAAGGGCACGATCACGCTCTACAGCGAACAGCCGCTCACGCCGCGCGAGGCCTACCTGAACTTCCTCGCCTCGCTGCGTGGCCTGGGCTTCACGGTCGTCGAAGTGGGCGGGCTGTTCAAGGTCGTGCCCGAGGCCGACGCCAAGCTGCAGACCGGCACGGTGTCGATCGGCGACACACCATCGCGGCGCGGCGACCAGATCATCACGCAGGTGTTTCGCCTCAACCATGAGAGCGCCAACAACCTGGTGCCGGTGCTGCGCCCGCTGATCAGCCCCAACAACACGATCAACGCCAACCCTGGCAACAACTCGCTGGTGATCACCGACTACGCGGACAACCTGCAGCGCATTGCCAAGATCATCGCGGCGATGGACACGCCGACGAGCGGCGGCGTCGAGGTGATCCCGCTGCGCTACGCGGTCGCCGCGGACATCGCACCGCTGGTGCTGCGCCTGAGCGACGGCGGCGGAGCCGGGCCCGCCGCACCGGGCGCGGCCGCGGCCGGCGGGCTCGGCGCCGAGGTCATGACCGATCCGCGCAGCAACTCGCTGCTGGTGCGCGCTGCCAATCCGGCGCGTCTGGCGCAGATCCGCGCGCTCGTGGCGCAACTCGACCGGGCGCCGCTCGGAGGCGAGAAGGCCGGCAACGTCTGGGTCGTCTACCTGAAGAACGCCGATGCGGTGAAGCTCGCCGCCGTGCTGCGCGCCGCCTACGCCGGCGGCGCAGGTGGCGGTGCCTCTTCGGGCGCGCAACCACTTGGCGCCAACAACCCGCTGGCGGCCACACAGCCGGGCGGTGCGAACACGCTCGGCGGCACCTCGGCCCAGGCGACCGCACCGCTGGCGCAATCGCCCTCGCCCTCCACCGGCGGCTTCGTGCAGGCCGATCCAGCAACCAATTCGCTCATCATCACCGCACCCGAGCCGACCTATCGCCAGTTGCGCTCACTCATCGATCAGCTCGACACGCGCCGCGCACAGGTCTACATCGAGAGCATGATCGTCGAGGTCTCGGGTGACAACGCGGCCGACTTCGGTTTTCAGTGGCAGGGCCTGATCGGCAACAGCGGCGACCGTTACGGCGTCATCGGCGGCAGCAATTTCAACGCCGGCGGCTCGGGCGGCAACAACATCATCAACATCACGACGGCCGCCGCCGCCGGCACGGCCGCGGCGATTGGCGAAGGCCTGAACATCGGGATCGTGCGCAACTACGGCGGCACCTACGCACTGGCCGCGATCGCGCGCGCGCTGCAAAGCCAGACCAACGTCAACATCGTCTCGACACCGAACCTGATCACGCTCGACAACGAAGAGGCCAAGATCATCGTCGGCTCGAACGTGCCGTTCGTGACCGGCCAGTTCACCAACACCGGCACCGCCACGACCAGCCCGTTCCAGACCATCGAGCGCAAGGACGTGGGCATCACCTTGCGCATCAAGCCACAGATCGGCGAAGGTGGCACGGTGCGCATGCAGATCTTCCAGGAGTCGTCGAGCGTCTCCGACAAGGTGGCGCCGGGCACCTCGAACGCCGGCCCCTCGACCGACAAGCGCTCGATCGAAACGACCGTGGTGGTTGACGACGGCTCGATCCTGGTGCTCGGCGGACTGATCGAGGACAAGTACAACGAAACCAAGTCGAAGGTGCCGCTGCTCGGCGACATCCCCTACATCGGCGGGCTGTTTCGCAGCGAGACGCGCAAGAAGACGCGCACCAACCTGATGGTGTTCCTGCGCCCGGTCGTGATGCGCGACGGCGCGAGCGCGAACGAGCTCTCGCTCGATCGCTATGACCTGATTCGTGGCATCCAGCAGAACTCCCAGCCGCGCAAGAGCGTGGTGATGCCGATCAACGAGACGCCGGTGCTTCCGCCGGCGCGCAGGGTCGAGCACGCGCAGCCGCTCACGCCGCCAGGACTGCCGGCCAGCGCGCCGACGCCAGCGTCCTCCCGGGCGCCACTCAACTCACCAGCGGCCGAACCTGCCGCGCCGGCCGGCGCCCCCCCCGCCGCCCCGTCCTTCAGCACGCCGACGCCCACCGCCACGCCGCGCCTGTCCGGCGACCGGGCAGGCGGCTGAAGGGCCCTGCGCCATGGGCATTCGCCACCCCCTGCCCTACGCCTACGCCAAGGCGCACACGCTGCTGCTCGAGAACGACGGCGAGCATCTCGTGCTGTGGGCGAGTGAAACGGTCGCACTGCCCGCCCTCTCGGAAGTGCTGCGCCTGTACGACGTCGATTCCCTGGAGCGCGAGGCCGCGGCATCGCTCGCACAGCGCATCGCCAGCGCCTACGCGGGCAGCGAATCGAGCGCCGCCATGGTGATCGGCGAGGTCGAGAGCGCGGTCGACCTGAGCCGGATGATGCAGGAGCTGCCGGCCATCGAAGACCTGCTCGAGGCCTCGAACGACGCACCCATCATCCGCATGCTCAACGCCCTGCTGACCCAGGCCGCGAAGGACGGTGCCTCCGACATCCACATCGAGCCTTACGAGCGCTCGAGTTCGGTGCGCTTTCGCGTCGACGGCAGCTTGCGCGAGGTGGTGCAGCCGAACAAGGCGCTGCATGCCGCGCTGATCTCGCGCCTGAAGATCATGGCCGAGCTCGACATCGCCGAGCGCCGCCTGCCGCAGGACGGCCGGATTTCGCTGCGCATCGGCGGGCGCGCGGTCGATGTGCGCGTCTCCACCCTGCCGTCGGCGCACGGCGAGCGCGCGGTGCTGCGCCTGCTCGACAAGGGCGACTCCAAGTTCACGCTCGAGTCGCTCGGCATGAGCGGCGACGTGCTCACGGCGTTCGACAAGCTGGTGCAGCACCCGCACGGCATCGTGCTCGTGACCGGGCCCACCGGCTCGGGCAAGACGACCACGCTGTATGCGTCGCTCGGCCGCATCGACACTGCCGGCACCAACGTGCTGACCGTCGAGGATCCGGTCGAGTACGAGCTCGCCGGCATCGGCCAGACGCAGGTGAACCCGCGCATCGAACTCACCTTCGCGAAGGCCTTGCGCGCGATCCTGCGTCAGGACCCCGACGTCATCATGATCGGCGAGATCCGCGACTACGAGACCGCGCAGATCGCGATCCAGGCCTCGCTCACCGGCCACCTGGTGCTGGCCACGGTGCACACCAACGACGCCCCCAGCACCGTGACGCGCATGATCGACATGGGAGTCGAGCCGTTCCTGCTCAGCTCCAGCCTGATCGGCGTGCTCGCGCAGCGTCTGGTGAGAAAGCTCTGCCCGCACTGCAAGAAGATCGACGAACGCGGCCGCTACCACCCGGTGGGCTGCGCGCTGTGCGGCGACACCGGCTACAAGGGCCGCACCGGCGTGTACGAGCTGATGGTGGTGGACGACAAGGTGCGCGCGCTGATTCACAGCCGGGCCGCCGAGTCGCAGATCTTCGTCGCCGCCGAAGCCGCCGGCCTGCGCTCGATGCGCGAGGACGGTGAGCGGCTCGTCGTGGAGGGCATCACCTCGCCCGAAGAGGTCATGCGGGTGACGCGGGAATAGACCTTGCCCGCCTACAGATTCGAAGCCCTGAACGCCGCCGGGAAGCCCTCCACCGGGCTGCTCGACGCCGAGAACGCGCGCGCCGCGCGCGCCCAGCTGCGGGCCCAGGCACTCGTGCCGCTCGCCGTCACCCAGGTGGCCTCGGCCGGCACCCAGGGCGAAGGGCTGCGCTTCACGCGCCGTGTCTTCGGCGCCGCAAGCCTGGCGGTCTGGACGCGCCAGCTTGCCGGGCTGGTGGGATCGGGGCTGCCGCTCGAGCGCGCGCTGACCGCGCTCAGCGAAGAGGCCGAAGACCCACGCCAACGCGAGCTGGTGGCGCACCTGCGCAGCGAGGTCAACAGCGGCTCGCCATTCGCGCGCGCGCTCGCCAGCGCGCCGCGCGAGTTCGACGAGGTGTACCGTGGCGTGGTCGCGGCTGGCGAACAAAGCGGCGCACTCGGCGGGGTGCTGGAGCGCCTGGCCGACGACCTGGAAGAGCGCCAGGAGCTCAAGGCCAAGCTCATCGGCGCCACGCTGTACCCGGCGATCGTGTCGCTGATCGCAGTCGTGATCGTGATCTTTCTGGTGACCTACGTGGTGCCGCAGGTCGCCTCGGTGTTCACCAGCTCCAAGCGCTCGTTGCCCGCCCTCACGCTCGCGATGCTCGGCATCAGCGCCTTTCTGCGCGAATGGGGCTGGCTGCTGGCACTGCTGATCGCGAGCGGCGCCGGGCTGCTGGTACTGATGCTGCGCAACGAGGTGTTCCGCCAGAGCTTCGACTCCGCCTGGCTCAACCTGCCGCTGATCGGCAAGCTCGCGCGCGGCTACAACGCCGCACGCTTTTCCGGCACCCTGGCGATGCTTGCCGGGGCTGGCGTGCCGATCCTGAAGGCCTTGCAGGCCGCGTCCGAAACGCTCTCGAACCGCGCGATGCGCGCCGACGCGATGGACGCGCTGGTCCAGGTGCGTGAAGGCGCGCCGCTGGCCTCGGCACTCGCGGGCAAGAAGCGCTTCCCCGGCTTGCTCGCGATGTTCGCGCGCCTGGGCGAGCAGACCGGCCAGTTGCCGCTGATGCTCGAGCGCGCCGCGCGCCAGCTCGGCACCGAAGTGCAGCGCCGCGCGCTGCAGATGGCCACCATCATCGAACCGCTGCTGATCGTTGCAATGGGCGCGGTCGTGATGCTGATCGTGCTGGCGGTACTGCTGCCCATCATCCAGCTCAACACCTGGGTGAAGTGACGACGCCGGCGCGCGCCGGCCTGCCCATCAT
>JBDSBD010000173.1:0-8076 GCA_039921765.1 Burkholderiaceae bacterium | reverse complement strand
TCGACGGTGCCGGGGCAGATGGCGTTGCAGCGCACGCCACGGGTCACGAAGTCGGCGGCCACGGCCTTGGTCAGTCCGATCACCGCGGCCTTGGTTGCCCCGTAGACGAAGCGGTTCGGCGCGCCCTTGATGCTGCCGACCACCGAGGCCATGTTGATGATCGAGCCGCCGCCATGCTCGAGCATGGCCGGCAGGAACGCGCGGATCGTTCTGTACATCGAGCGCACGTTCAGGTCGAACGAGAAGTCGAAGGCGAGCTCGTCGCAGTCGAGGATGGTGCCGGCGTGCACGAATCCGGCGCCGTTGAAGAGCACGTGCACGGGGCCCTTGGCGAGTGCCGCGATCGACGCAGAGAGCACCGCATTGGCGTCGGTCACGTCGAGACGCCGGGTCTCGCAGCCGAGCTCGCGGCCCAGCGTGGCGAGCAGGGTTTCGTCGAGGTCGGTCGCGATCACGCGCGCGCCTTCCCGGGCAAAGGCCTCGGCCACGGCGCGGCCGATGCCCTGACCCGCGGCGGTGACGAACGCGGTCTTGCCGTCGAGTCGTGCAGTCATCAGGATCTCCTCGGGTTCGCGCGCGCCCGGTCGGGTGAACCGATGCTGCGCGCCGGTAAAGAATAATGGGGCCGTGTCATTTGCGTCAACATCGGCGCGGGGAGCCCGGGTGTGTGGCCGCGGCGTCGTTCCCATGAAACGCGGCGGATCCGCGCTCGAACCCATCGCACCCAACCCGAAGCCTCATGGAATCATCCGACCCCGCTGCCTTGTCCCATGACGCCCGTGATGCCCGCCCTGCCGCGCTCCCCGGTGCCGCGTCCGCGGCGCGCCCGCTCTCGCGGCGCGGGCGCTGGATCGGCAGTCTCGTTGCGCTGACCGGCCTGGTGCTGCTGGGCCTGCTGGCCTGGAATCTGACGCACCGCGCGCCGGCCGCCGGCGTGACCCGGGGCGGCGGGGCTGTGCGCGGCGCGCCGCCGAGCACGGTCGGGGTGGCCAGCGCGAAGCGCGCTGACATTCCGGTGATCATCGAGGCGCTGGGCACGGTCACGCCGGCGGCCAACGTCACGGTGCGCCCGCAGGTCTCGGGCGTGCTCACGCAGGTGCTCTTCAAGGAAGGGCAGATGGTGAAGAAGGGCGAGCTGCTGGCGACGATCGACCCGAAGCCGTTCCAGATGATCCTGGCCCAGGCGGCAGGGGCGCGTCAGCGCGACGAGGCGCAGCTCGACGCGGCGCGCGTGACGCTGCAGCGTTACCGCACGCTGCTCGGGCAGGATTCGATCGCGCGCCAGGAGGTCGACACCCAGGCCGCGCTGGTCCAGCAGCTCGAAGGCACGGTGGCGATCGACCGGGCGAACGAAGGCACGGCCCGCCTGAACCTGGGCTACGCGCGCATCACGGCGCCGCTGGCCGGGCGCGTCGGGCTGCGCACCATCGATGCCGGCAACTACATCGGCGCGGGCGACGCGAACGGCGTGGCGGTGATCACGCAGGTGGCGCCGATCGACGTGGAGTTCTCGATCCCGCAGGATCGCCTGCCCGAGGTGCAGGCCCGCGTCGCAGCCGGCGCGCGGCTGCCGGTGGCCGCCTGGGACCGCGCGCGCACGCGCCAGCTGGCCGAAGGCACGTTCTCGACGCTGGACAACCAGATCGACACCACCACCGGCACGATCAAGGCCAAGGCGCGCTTCGCGAACGCCGACGGCGGCCTGTTCGCAAACCAGTTCGTCAACGTTCGGCTGCTGCTCGACACGCTCGCCGGGGCGGTCGTCGTGCCGGTGACCGCGCTGCGACACGGACCGAACGGAGACTTCGTCTACATCGTGAACGAGGACCAGACCGTGGCGCTGCGTGCGGTCACGCGCGGCCCCGCGGGCGTTGACAACGTCGCGATTGCGAGCGGCCTGGCGCTCGGTGAGCAGGTCGTCACCGAGGGCGGTGACCGGCTCAAGGAAGGGGCGCGGGTGCAGACCAGTGTCGCGCGGCCGGCCGGTGCGGCCTCGGGCGGCCTGGGTCGGCGCAGCGCCAGTGCGGCCCATGGCAGCACCGGCGCGACTGCCGCCAGTGCTGCCTTCGGCGCCGCGCGGCGTGCCTCCGGCAACGCGGGCGCGGCATCGGCGGCCGGCGTTTCGCGCTGATTCGCTGCCAGCCCTGACCAAGCTGCGACGATGAGCCCCTCGCGCCCGTTCATCCAGCGCCCGGTCGCGACCTCGCTGCTGATGCTGGCGATCGTGCTGGCCGGCCTGGTGGGCTTCCGGTTCCTGCCGCTGTCGGCCCTGCCGCAGGTCGACTACCCGACGATCCAGGTGCGCACGCTCTACCCCGGCGCCAGCCCGGAGGTGATGAGCAACACCGTGACCGCGCCGCTCGAGCGCCAGTTCGGCCAGATGGCCGGACTGGACCGCATGGCCTCGACCAGCGCCGCCGGGGTGTCGATCATCACCTTGCAGTTCTCGCTCGGCCTGACCTTGGACGTGGCCGAGCAGGAGGTGCAGGCGGCCATCAACGCGGGAGGCTCGCTGCTGCCGGCCGACCTGCCGGCGCCGCCCGTGTACGCCAAGGTCAACCCGGCCGATGCGCCGGTGCTGACCTTGGCGATCACGTCGGACACGCTGCCGCTCACCGACGTGCAGAACCTCGTCGACACACGCCTGGCGCAAAAGATCAGCCAGGTCGCGGGCGTCTGGCTGGTGTCGCTGTCGGGCGGGCAGCGCCCGGCGATCCGGATCCAGGCCGACACCCGGTCGCTGGCGTCCTTCGGGCTCGGGCTGGACACCTTGCGCAGCGCGATCAGCGCGGCCAATTCGAACGCCGCGAAGGGCAGTTTCGACGGTCCGAAGCGGGCCTACACGATCAACTCGAACGACCAGCTCGTCAGCGTCGACGACTACCGCAAGCTCATCGTCGCGTACAGGAACGGCGCGCCGGTGCGCCTGACCGACGTGGCGCGCGTGGTCGAGAGCGCCGAGAACAACCAGCTCGGTGCCTGGGCCGGCACCGACTGCACGGTCAGCGCGACGCAGGCCGCGCGCGCCGGGTGTTTCGGCTCGCCGGCGCGGCAGTTGCGCCCTGCAATCATCCTGAACGTGCAGCGCCAGCCCGGCGCGAACGTGATCGCCACCGTGGATGCGATCCGGGCGCAGCTGCCGGCGTTGCAGGCCGACCTGCCCAGCGCGGTGAACATCGAGGTGCTGGCCGACCGTACCAACGGCATCCGCGCCTCGGTCCTGCATGTCGAGATGGAGCTGGTGCTCGCGGTGGTGCTGGTGGTGCTGGTGATCTTCGCGTTCCTGGGGTCCTTGCGCGCCACCATCATCGCCAGCATCGCTGTGCCGATCTCGCTGATCGGAACCTTCGGGCTGATGTACCTGCTCGGCTACAGCCTCAACAACCTGAGCTTGATGGCACTCACGATCGCCACCGGCTTCGTCGTCGACGACGCGATCGTGATGATCGAGAACATCTCCCGCCATCTCGAGATGGCGAGAAATGATCCGGCGCAGGCCGACGCCGGCGAAGCCGGGGTGCAGGGCGCGCGCGGCCGGAGCCAGAACATCGCGATGCGCGCCGCGCTGAAGGGGGCCACCCAGATCGGCTTCACGATCATCTCGCTGACCGTCTCGCTGATCGCGGTACTGATCCCGCTGCTGTTCATGAGCGACGTGGTGGGTCGACTGTTTCGCGAATTCGCGGTCACGCTGGCGATCACGATCCTGATCTCGGCCGTGGTCTCGCTCACGCTCGTGCCGATGATGTCGGCGCGCTGGCTGCAGGCCGACCATGACCGGGCCGAAGCGAGGAAGGCGCAGCGCGCCGGCAGCGCGCCGACATCGGCGGAGCGGCTCGCGGCCGGCCTGATGCGGCGCTACGACGGCGCGCTGCACTGGGTCATCGATCATCAGGCGATCACGCTGCTGGTGGCCCTCGCCACGTTCGTGCTGACCGCACTGCTCTACGTCACGATCCCGAAGGGCCTGTTCCCGACCCAGGACACCGGCCAGCTGCAGGCGCGCGTCGAGGCCGCGCAGGACGTGTCGTACGAGCGCATGGCGCAACTCCAGCAAGACGCCGCGAAGGCGATCCTCGCCGACCCCGAAGTGCTGAACCTGAGCTCCTTCGTTGGTGTCGACGCGTCCAACAACACGATGCTCAACACTGGCAGCATGCTGATCAACCTGAGGCGCGGGCACGGTGACCAGCAGGTGCTGATGGACCGATTGCGCGAGCGCGTCGGCCGGGTCGCCGGGGTCACGCTCGCGCTGCAGCCGACGCAGGACCTGACGATCGACGCCGAGACCGGGCCGACCCAGTACCGCGTCTCGCTCGAAGGCGTCAGCAGCGCACTGATCACGCAGTGGATGGGCAAGCTGGTCGACAAGCTGCACGACGTGCCCGAGGTGCGCAATGTCGGCAGCGACGCCGGCGCGCAGGGTCTGGCCGCCTACGTCGACATGAACCGCGACACCGCAGCGCGGCTCGGCGTCAGCGCGGCCTCGGTCGACGACGCGCTGTACAGCGCATTCGGCCAACGCATCGTCTCGACCATCTTCACCGAGACCAACCAGTACCGCGTGATCCTCGAAGCCCAGCCGGGCCTCGTGAGTGGCGCTTCCGGCCTGAGCCAGCTCAACCTGATCGCGGGCAGCGGCAACCCGACACCGCTGGCGGCGTTCTCGGCCATCACCGAGCGGCGTGCGCCACTGCAGATCACGCACGTGGCGCAGTACCCGGCGAGCACGCTGAACTTCGACACTGCGCCCGGCGTCTCGCTCGGACACGCGGTTGACGCGATCCGCCAGGCCGCCAGGGACATCGCGCTGCCCGCCAGCGTGACGATGACCTTTCTCGGCGCCTCGGGCGCGTACGAGAAGTCGCTCGCCAACCAGCTCTGGCTGATCCTGGCCGCGGTGGTGTGCGTCTACATCGTGCTCGGCGTGCTGTACGAGAGCTATGTGCACCCGCTGACGATCCTGTCGACGCTGCCCTCGGCGG
Source organism: Burkholderiaceae bacterium (assembly GCA_039921765.1). GTDB lineage: Bacteria > Pseudomonadota > Gammaproteobacteria > Burkholderiales > Burkholderiaceae_C > JBDSBD01. The sequence goes on along the minus strand of JBDSBD010000173.1, from coordinate 3,091 downwards.
GGGTCGGCGCGCTGCTTGCGCTGATGATCCGCGGCCACGAGCTCGACGTGATCGGCATCATCGGCATCATCCTGCTGATCGGCATCGTCAAGAAGAACGCGATCATCATGATCGACTTCGCGATCGACGCCGAGCGCAGCGAAGGCAAGAGCGCGCGCGATGCCATCCACCAGGCCGCGCTGCTGCGCCTGCGCCCGATCCTGATGACGACGCTGGCGGCCCTCTTTGCCGCGCTGCCGCTGATGCTGAGCTGGGGTGACGGCGCCGAGCTGCGCCGTCCGCTCGGCCTGGCGATCTTCGGCGGGCTCATCGTCAGCCAGATGTTGACCCTGTTCACGACACCGGTGATCTACCTGATGTTCGACCGGCTGGGTGGTGGCAGAACACGCCCGATCGATGACGTCGCGCAGGCCTGGGTCGAGGGGTCGCGATGAACCTCTCGCGCCCGTTCGTGCGCCGCCCGATCGGCACGGTGCTGCTGACGGTCGGCGTCGCGCTGGCCGGCATCGCGGCCTATTTCGGGCTGCCGGTGTCGCCGCTGCCGCAGGTCGATTTCCCGGTCATCTCGGTGAGCGCGAGGATCCCGGGCGCCAGCCCTGAGACCATGGCCACCAGCGTGGCCACACCACTCGAGCGTCACCTCGGCACGATCGCCGGCGTCAACGAGATCACCTCGTCGAGCTCGACCGGCTCGACCCGGGTGGTCCTGCAGTTCGACCTGAGCCGCGACATCAACGGCGCCGCGCGCGAAGTGCAGGCCGCGATCAACGCGAGCCGCATCGACCTGCCCGCCACCTTGCGCAGCAACCCGACCTACCGCAAGGCCAACCCGGCCGCCGCACCGGTGATCATCCTTGCGCTCACGTCGAAGACGAAGACGCCGGGCCAGATCTACGAGGCGGTCTCGAACATCGTGAGCCAGCGCCTGTCGCAGGTCGACGGCGTGGGCGACGTCGAGATCGGTGGCGGCTCGCTGCCGGCGGTGCGCATCGAGCTGCTGCCGTTTGCGCTGAACCGCTACGGCATCAGCACCGAAGACGTGCGCGCGGCCGTCCAGGCAAGCAACGCCAACCGGCCCAAGGGCACGCTGCAGGGTGTCGACCGCAAGCTCCAGATCTACACCCGCACGCCGGGCCTGCGCGCCAGCGACTACGCGCCGATGGTGATCGCGTGGCGCAACGGTGCGGCGGTGCGGCTCTCCGACGTGGCCGATGTGGTCGACGGCGTCGAGGACACGCGCACGCTCGGGCTGTTCAACGGCGAGCCGGCGATCATCGTGCTGGTCACCCGCCAGCCTTCGGCCAACGTGATCCAGACCGTCGATGCGGTGCGTGCGCTGCTGCCCGAGCTGCGCGCCGACCTGCCGGCCGATGTGGACTTGCAGGTCGCCTCCGACAGCACGAACTCGATCCGCGCCTCGCTGCAAGAGGTCGAGCTGACGCTGCTGATCGCGGTGATCCTGGTCGTGTTCGTGGTCGGCCTGTTCCTGCGCAGCCTGCGCGCGACCCTCGTGCCGGCGGTGGCCACCGTGGTCGCGCTGCTCGGGACCTTCGGCGTGATGGACCTGCTCGGCTTTTCGCTGAACAACCTGAGCCTGATGGCGTTGACGGTGGCGACCGGTTTCGTCGTCGACGACGCGATCGTGGTGCTCGAGAACACGAGTCGCCACATCGAGGCCGGCATGACGCGCATGCGCGCCGCGCTGCTCGGCGCGCGCGAGGTCGGCTTCACGGTGCTGTCGATCAGTGTCTCGCTGGTGGCGGTGTTCATCCCGCTGCTGTTCATGGGCGGCCAGCAAGGGCGCCTCTTCAAGGAGTTCGCCGTCACGCTTTCGGCCGCGGTGCTGATCTCGCTCGTCATCTCGCTGACCACCACACCGATGATGTGTGCCTGGCTGCTCAAGCCGGGCGGCGGGCCCGAACGCACGCCAGGCGCGCTGTCGCGGGCCGCGCAGGGCAGCTATGCCTGGATGCTGCGCCGCTACGAGGTGAGCCTCGATTGGGCGCTCGCGAGCAAGGGGCTGGTGATGCTGATCCTGGCCGCGGTGATCGGCCTGAACGTCTACCTGTTCGCTGCGGCGCCCAAGAGCTTCTTCCCGCAGCAGGACACCGGGCAGATCAGCGGCGGCATGCGCGCCGACCAGAGCATCTCGACCCAGGCGATGGGCCGCAAGCTGCGCCAGGTGGTCGACATCGTGCGTCGCGACCCGGCCGTTGACACGGTCGTGGGTTTCACCGGCGGCAGCCGCGCAGGCGGCGGCTTCATGTTCGTCAACCTCAAGCCGCTTGGCTCGGGGGCGGGGCAACGCACCGAGAAGGGCCTCGCGGTGATCGCCCGGCTGCGCCCGCAGCTTGCGCAGGTCACCGGGCTGCAGGTGTTCCTCAGTCCGGTACAGGTGGTGCGTTCGGGCGGGCGCTCGAGCAGCTCGACCTACCAGTACACGCTCAAGAGCGACAACCTGAAGGATCTGCGTCTGTGGGCGACTCGGCTGGCCGACGAGATGAAGCTGCAGGGCGCGCTCACCGACGTCGACACCGACCAGCAGGAAAACGGCGTGCAGACCACCGTCCAGGTCGACCGCGATGCGGCGCGACGCCTGGGCGTCGGCCCGGGTCCGATCAACGCGGCCCTGTACAACGCCTTCGGCCAGCGCCAGGTCGCGACCATCTACACCGAGCTGAACCAGTACCACGTCGTGATGGAGTGGGCCCCGCGCTACACGACCAGCCCGAATGCGCTGGCCGACATCTACGTGCCGGTTTCACGCAGTGGCGCCGGGGCTGGCGCGACCGCGGCCGAAAGCCCCGCGGCGGCACCCGCGCAGAGCAGGAGCGGGGTCGACGCGCAGGCCACCGCGGCCGGCGTCTCCGCCAACCCTGGCGTGCGCAACGCGTCGACCGGCAAGGTGCTGAGCAACACCGCCACGGCCCTGGTGCCGCTGTCGGCGCTGGCGAGTTTCAGCGAGGAAGCGACCGCGACCTCGGTGAATCACCAGGACACCGAGCTCGCCACGACGATCTCGTTCAACCTCGCCGACGGCGCGACGCTTGCCGACGCGCGTGGCGCGATCCAGGTTGCCGAGGCCAATATC
>JBDSBD010000172.1:0-11260 GCA_039921765.1 Burkholderiaceae bacterium | reverse complement strand
GCTCACCAGCGCCAGCGCGACGACGATACCAGGGAGTGATCCGGTGACGTAGTTCGTGGCCTCGAGCACGCGCTGCAGGCGCCCCGGTGCGCGCACCGACAGCCAGGCCATCGGCAACGCCGCGCAGGTGGTGATCAACGCGCCCACGGCCGCCAGGCCCAGGGTCTGCAGCAGCGCCGCCAGGAGTTCGCTCGACTGCCAGATTGTGATGCCGCCGGCGAGCAGCCAGCGCGACAGCGTGACGCAGGGCACACCGAGCGCCAGCGCCGTGGTCAACGCAGGGATCGCGATGCAGACAACGCGGCCCGCTCCGTGCAGCGGCGACGGCGCAAAGCGACGTGGACTGCCAGACCCGATGCGTGCATAGCGTGCGTGGCCGCGCATCGAGGCATCCCAGGCGAGAAACGCGAGGCAGCAAAGCACCAGGACACCGGCGAGCATGTTGGCCGCGGAGCCGCTGAACGTCGACTGGAACTGGTCGAAGATCGCCGTGGTGAAGGTGTCGAAGCGAAGCATCGCGAACAGCCCGTACTCGGCAAGCAGGTGCAGGCCCACCAAGAGCACGCCGCCCATGATCGCGAGGCGCAACTGCGGCAGCGTGACACGGGCGAAGACGCGAAGAGGCGTCATCAGAAGCGACCTCGCCACATCTTCGAGCGAAGGATCGAGGCGGCGCAATGCCGCGGCCACGGGCAGGTAGACGAACGGGAAATACGACATCACCGATACCAGCACGGCTGCGCCGAGGCCGTGGAACCCGGGAAAGAGGCTCACCCACGCGTAGCTCTGCACGAACGCCGGCACGGCGAGCGGTGCCGCGGCGAGAATGCCCCACAGCCGCCGGCCTGGAATATCGGAACGCTCGGTGATCCACGCCAGCGCGGTCGCAAGCGCGGTGCACAGCGGAATGGTCAGCACCACCAGCAGCGCGGTGTTGACGAACAGCTCGCCGACGCGGGGCCGGAATATCAGCGTCGAGGCCGCCTGCCAGCCCGTCTGGATGGCCGCCCACACGATGAAGCCGATCGGCAGGATCGCCGCCGCGGACACCGCCATGGCAGCGAGCGCGAGCGAGTAGCCCTGGCGATTGCTGCTGCGCCGGCGTATCGAACGGGACGCCGGCGCGTCGACGTCCGAAACCGTGGTCGCGCTTGCCGCCATTCGAGTCAGCGGGCTGGCAGCGCGCGCAACATCACAGCAGCCCCGCCTGCGTCATCAGCTCGGTGACCTTGCGGCTGTTGAGCCGGGCGGCGTCCACCTTCGGCGCATCGAGATCGGCGAGCGGCACGAGCTTCGGATGGGACGCGGCACCCACGCCGACCGCGTACTCGAACGAGCTGCCGGTACGCAGCACGTCCTGGCCACCCTTGCCGGTGAGCCACTTCAGGAACGCCTGCGCCTGCGGCTTGTGCTGGCTGGATGCGAGCACCCCGCCGCCGGAGACGCTGACAAATGCGCCAGGATCCTGGTGCTTGAAGTAATGCAGCGCCGTGTTCTTGCTGTTCTCGCCCGTCTTCGCCTGGTCGCCGACGTAGTAGTAGTGATAGATCACGCCACCGTCGATCTGCCCTGCGTTGACGGCCTTCATCACGTTGCCGTTGCCGCGGTACGCGACCGCGTCCTGCTTCATTGCCTTGAGCCACGCCAGGGTCACGCCCTCGCCCTTGAGTTCGAGCATGGCACTGACGATCGCCTGAAAATCCGCACCGGTCGGCGACGCGCCCCAACGCCCCTTCCACGCCGGGTTGGCGAGATCGAGCAGCGACGCAGGCAGTTGCGCCGGCGTGAGCTTGTCCTTGTTGTAGACGAACACCGTCGATCGCGCGGCGATGCCGATCCAGCGGCGGTCCGAGGGGCGGTACTCCGGTGGCACCTGCGCCAGCGTGGCGGGATCGACCGGTGCGAACAGCCCGGCGTTGTCCACCAGCGTCATCGCCGGGGAGTTCTCGGTGAGAAAGACATCCGCGGGCGATGCGCTCCCTTCCTGCACGATCTGGTTCGCCAGTTCGCTGTCGCCTCCGTTGCGGATCGTCACCTCGATGCCGGTGTCGCGCGTGAATCCTTGCGCCCACGCCTTGGTGAGGCTTGCATGCTGCGCGTTGTAGATGACGATTGGGGGCGCGCTGTCAGCCGCTTGGGCGGCATTCACGCCTGAAAACAGCAGCGTGACGAACATCGCTCCCGACAGCAACGGATGACGGATGGACATGAATGGCAACTCCTGGCGAAAGGCGGGTCAGCGACGGCATGAGGCCATCGAACGTGCACGACACGAGCGAGCTCGACATCGTTGCGAATCATTCTCAATCGCAATGATACTCCAAGCAAAACCTGCCGGCAGCGCTCGCTGGGGTCACATGCGCGGCGGCCCGGCGCGGCTTTCGCAGCGACGCCAAGCCAGACCGATCGGCGACCGGACCAGGCGCCTGCGCTGATCAGGACACCGGTCGGCGCGAAAGGCTTGTCAGCGCTTCAGGTCCGCCGGCACGGCGGCAGCAGCCGCGCAAGCCCCCCTCGGTGCTGCGCGACAAGGCCTCTCACCACGCGTTGCGCAGTTCGCGAAGCTTGACGAACACGGTCTTCGGATCCGGCTGCTCGGGCAGATCGGGAAACGCTTCGCGCAGCGCTGCGATGACACTCGGGCTGGTCAGGCGCAGGAAGGTGTTGATCTGCTTCTCCTCATGCAGCGTCGTCACGTGGGCCTTGGCCGGGTCGTGCCCCGTCACATCGGGCAACAGCGCCTTGGCGGCGGCGTTGTCAGGCTCGCGCGCCAGTGTGAAGCGCAGATTGTTCTCGATGTAGTCGTGGCCCGGGTAGACGCGGGTGTTGGCCGGCAGCTTCGCGAGCTGATCGACGAAGGTGGTGTACAGGTCTTCCGGGTTGCCGCCGTTGTGGCAGTTGCCGGCACCGGCGCTGAACAGCGTGTCCCCGGAGAACAGCGCCGGGGTCTCGGTGTGGGAGCGCAGACAGATGTGGCACATCGTGTGGCCGGGCGTGTCCAGGCATTCGAGCTCGACGGTCTTGCCAACCTTGATCACGTCGCCCGCCTTGACGCCGCGATCCACGCCGGCGATGCGAGTCCCGACGCGGTGGTGCGCAATCACCTTGGCGCCGGTGGCCGCGACGACGGCCGCATTGCCGCCGGTGTGGTCGTGATGCTCGTGGGTGTTGAGGATCTGCGTGATCTGCCAGCCCTTGGCCTTGGCCGTGGCCAGGCATTTCTGGTGGTCCAGCGGATCGATGGCGAGGGCCTCGCCGCTCTCGGGGCAGGCGATCAGGTAGTTGTAGTTTCGGTAGGCGTTACCGGTCCAGATGCGCTCGACGAGCATGGGGTTCTCCAGGTGCCGATGATGGTTGGAAGCATAGCGTCTGCGTCGCAGGCCCTGGCCGTGCTGGAGCCACGAGTGACCGACGCTGAAGCAGCCGACGTCGACCGAGCATGCGAACGGGTTCACGATCCCCGCTGCGAGCGGGCAGACCTCGCGTCGGCGCCGCTGAGGCGGGCAAGCGCCAATGAATCTGCCCTGCAGGCCATCCGATCGATCAGGCCGTCTGGACGGAGGTCGGCAACGATCAACTGCGGCGAACAGTCTCAGCGATTTGCACGCTCCTGATCGCGTGTGGTCTTGACGCCTGGACCCGACCGCGCCGGTGGGGCTGCCGCGTGCAGTCTCGCGATCGCCGCGGTCAACGCCAGTCCGAGCACGCTGCAGGCGCCGGTCGCAAGCCAGGTGGACTGCCAGCCGCCAGTCTGCACGGCCACCCACGCGACGAGCGGCGGACCGCCGAACTGCCCGAGCGCCGACCACTGCTGGACCCAACCCACCGTGGCCGAGATGCTGCCCTCGTTGGGCGCGACCCGTAGCGCCAGCACAAACAAGGTCGCCGGAATCAGGCCGCCGACGGCCGAGAACATCAGCACGGCCACATAACGCACGCTGGCGGAAACTGGCAAGCCGTCGCCGACACCGAAGCCGCCGAACGCAATGAAGGCCGTGATGCCCATCGCGACGAAGCCGGTGGCCAGCAGCCGCGCCGGTCGTGCGCCACGATGCAACAGGCGGCCAGCGCCGATGTTGCCGATCATGTTCACCGCCGCCACCAGCGCGGTGAGTGCGCCGGCGACCGTGCCGGCCACGCCGGTCTGGGCATAGATGGTCGGGAGAAATCCGACCACAGCCAGCCATTGGCCCGAATACATTGCGAACGCCATCGCCACCAGCCAAGGCCCCGGCGCGGCAAGCGTCGAGCTCAGTCGCGCACTCAAGGGCGGGGCATTGCCGGTGCGCATTGCACGCCCACCCGCCTCGGCGCTGACTGCCGCGCCGAGCCAGATCGCCATCGCCGCCGTCAGCGCGGCAAGGCCCCACCACCACGCGCGCCAGCCTGCCAGTGTGATGACCCAGGGGCCCGCCAGCAGCGCCATGGCCGTCGCCAGCGGCATGTAAGCGCCCCACATTCCCAGCATCGGGTTCAGGCGCTCGGTCGGAACGAGCCTGCGCACGAGTGCAGGCGCCGCAAGCACGACGAGCAGAAAGCCGAAGCCCTCGGCCGCGCGCAGCACCATCAGGGCGGTGACGTTGTCGGCCGCACCGCCGAGCGCGCTCGCCAGCGCGAGGATCGTCAGGCCGATGAGCATGCTGCGCCGCGGCCAGAGACCATCGGCGAGCGCACCAAAAGCCACCCCCGCGGTCATGCCGGCCGTCTGGACCACAGAGAGCAGGAAGCCGGCCTGCAGCAGACTGAGTCCGAGCGCCGCCTGCAGCGCGGTGATTGCAGGAGGCAGCTTGCCCACGTGCAGCGCGGCGCAGACGCCTGCGAGGATCGCGACGAGTGCGGGATCGATGCGCGCGGTGCTCGGCCGGGCGGGCAACTTAGGCCGCAAGTGGGTGGCACCAGGTGGGTCTCATGGCCGCCAGTGTGCCTGCACCGAACGGTTCGGCTCTCGCGATTCGGCCGCCGGAACTGAACGGCCTACCGTTTGCCCTGCCAGCGGCAGATGGCATCGGCATCGGGCCAGTTCCTCCGAAACTGGCTGGAACCCCCCCTCGCGAACGGCAGCCGTACGGCCGCGTTCGTGCAATGGGCACTGACCTTGGCGCTCGAGCCCCCGTGAGGCGCGGCGCTGCCGCGCGGAGTCGGGAGATCCGTCGCGTCTTCCCGGCGCTCGCCGATCCGACGCGGCGCGCCGTGGTCGAGCGGCTGGCTCGGGGACCTGCCTCGACATCGGATCTGGCACGCCCCTTGGACATGGCATTGCCGTCGTTTGCGCAGCCTCTTGCGATGCTTGAACCATGCGGCATGGTGCGGTCGCACAGCCAAGGACGCGTTTGTTGTTTTCTACTTGCGCCGAACCCGCTCGTGACCGCCGGAGGATGGATGGCAGAGCAGCACGCGATCTGGAACCAGCGCCTCGATCAGATGCAAGACGACATGGAAGGTGTGAAGACAGCAAAACCGCGACGCCAGATGCCGCACGGAGCAACCGGTTCGCCGCCCAGAACGAGCGGCAGATGGCCGGCATGCCGTTGCCGGCACTCAAAGTCACCGGATGGCCGACTGCCGACGCGCAGTCAACCGGCCAAGGCCGCCAGATTCAACCGATGGGACTGGCCCAACCAGAGCGCAGCGTCGCGATGGTCGCGCAACTCGTCGCCGGTGTTTGGATGGACGAACACGTCCAGGCTGCCGTGGTTCAGCGCGAGCCAAGCCACGACAGCGGAGAAGTTGGCCGCTGAAAATGCCAACTGGTAGCTCCACATCGGGTGCGGGCCAACGGGCTTCTCGTGAAAGCGCCCCATCTCCATCCGATCGGCCAGCTCCCTTGCGATCGTCTCGCGCAGGGCCCAAGCGAGCTCCCGGCTGGATGCCTCGAAATACACGTGGGCGTGCCAGCTGTCGATGATTGACGGACTCAGAACTTGCATGGTTCCCCGCTTCTCGATCGGAGACAGGATGCTACGCGGCGCTGGCCCAGAATGACAGCCTGCCTCGCACCGGCGTGGTCGCCGGTCCTTGCCGAGTAGAGTCGCGCCATCCCGATCCCGGCCCATTCGCACCGCCATGAACCCATTGCAGTCAGAGCTGCATCGCCTGTACCTGCCTCGATCACGGGTGCATGCAGAAACTGACGTGTTGTCATGGGCTCCGATCGAACCCTTGGGCCGGGTGCGCGCCATGGTGATGGAGCTGACGCGGCCGTCGAGCTGGGCGGATCTCTCCAGAATCTGGCACGGCGTTCAGACCGAACTGGGACTTCCTGCCCCTGCCATTGCCGTTTCAGGCATCGATGGCCTTCAGCTTTGGTTCTCGCTCGCAGAGCCGATCGCGGTTGCGCAGGCCCATGCGTTTCTCGAGCGCTTGCGGTCGCGGTTTCTGCCTGACATCGATCCCGGCCGATTGCGCCTGATGCCCGCTCCAGATGCGTCGGTGCGGCGCCAGGAACTCCATGCCCGGCGGGTACCGGCCCTTCAGGAACAGAACGGGAACTGGTCCGCGTTCGTGGCTCCGGATCTTGCCCCGGTCTTTGCCGATACCCCATGGCTCGACATCCCGCCCAATGAAGAAGGCCAAGCAGCCTTGTTGCGCGGCCTCGACATGATGAAGCGGGCAGTGTTCGAGGCTGCGTCGGGGAAGCTCGGGCCGAGCGCGCCGCAATCGTCTTCAACCGCCGCGGTTGCGACGAGCGCCGACGAGCCCCTCACGTCCGCGCGGCCTGCGGCGGCTGCGGCTGCGGCTGCGGCTGCGGCTGCGGCTGCGGGTGGAGATCCGAAGCGATTTCTGCTCCAGGTCATGAACGACGACACTGTGGCGCTACCCCTTCGGATCGAAGCGGCAAAGGCGCTCCTGCAGCATTCAAACGCCCTTCTCCCGCCGCAGAGCGACTGATCGACACGCCTCTGCGGGAGCGCGCGGCGGCAGCGGCGGCAGCAAGGCAGACACCTCGCGCAGCCGCTGGTGAGCGGCGCCTTCCCAGGCAACGGGCAACTGGTTTTTCGCCTGCAGATAGTGGTGAGTGAACACGTCCAGGTAGGCCGCCAGCGTTTGCCCGGCAACGTGATCGCCCGCCAGATCGAGGCACAGCGCAGCCACCTCACTGGTGCAGAAGTGGTTGTCGCGGCGCGAGCGGCGCAGCCTGTATTGCGATGTCTGGCCCGGCTCCAGACTGAGAACCGGGAGGCGGTCAAGGCAGGGGCTTCGCCCGAACATCTTGCGGGCCTCGCCCCAGGTACCGTCCAGCAGGATGAACAGCGGGCGCCTGTCCGCCTCGGCACCCCGGGTGTCATGCGGCGGAACTGCATGCACCACCCGCTCGGGCGCTGCATATTCCCCCGGAAACACCACATGCGGTTGCCATTGCGGGTCGCTCAGCAGCGCCAGAAACACGGGGTCGGTCTGGGTGCGCGCCCAGCCAAAAGCGAAGGTGTCGGCCACCATGTCGGCAATCAACCAGCCCGTGTTGCTCGGCTTGAGCGGCTCGACGTCGGCCATCAGAAGACAAAACCCCGCTCGCGTACGCACCGAAGGGCGCAGGCAACACAGGCAGTGGCTCGGCACCAGCCGGCAGCCGGTACACCGCTCGCGCTTGAAGCCACCCCGTGCCAGAAAGGGTTTGGCGCTGCGCGCCAAACGCGCGGCGCGCAGGAGGGAGACGGCGTTGGGCATGCGGTGATTCTCAGGTCGAATCCCGGCGTCGCCTTTGCGGCGATACCTTCCTCGTCGACGAATCGATGGGGAGAGGCCGCGCGCCGGGCCGGCCGTTCGGCGAGGAAGGCCGCAACCGCCCGCTCGAGTTCCGCCTTCTCCACATTGTCGAGTTCACCGACAGCGGCGACATTCGGCGCAAGAACGTCTGGGTCGATCTGGCTGCGATCCAGCAGCCATTGGCCACTGTCTGATCGCGAAAGGATCACGTCATGATGAAGACATCGCGTCTCTTCCACCCGGCGCTGGGTGCCGTCCTTGCGTTGCCGGGCCTGCGGCCGAGTGGGCCGGTGGTCCGGTTCCCGGGATGAGCGTGGCACGCCCACCAAAGAACCTCGACGCGGCACGCGGCCGACCCAACCAGCGCCGTAGCACCCGAAAGGATTTGCTGCTTGCCGCCTCTCACCTGATGCAGAAGGGGCACAAGCCGACGCTGGAAGCCATCGCCGAAGCCGCGTGGGTCTCGAGCGCCACGGCCTGTCGCTACTTTCCGAGCATCGACGCGTTGCTCGTCGAAGCATCGATCGATTTGGCCGTTCCCGAACCCGACGCGCTCTTCCCACCCGGCACGGGCGGCGACTCCATTGCCCGCCTGACCAGCGTCGACACCGTGCTGCACGACATGATCCTCGCCAATGAGGCTTCAGTGCGCCTGATGCTCGCCAGCACGATCGAGCTGCGCGCACACGGCGCTGCAGCCAACGACGTACCGGCGCGCCAGAACCGGCGTACGCCGCTGATCGAAGCCGCGCTCGCCCCGGCACGCAGCGAGTTCCGGCCCGCGGCGCCGAAGACGCTGGCACAGGCACTCGCGCTTGTCGTCGGGTCGGAGTCGATGATCGTGTTCAAGGACGTGCTGCAGCTCGACGATGCACAGGCACGCAAGGTCAAGCGCTGGATGATCGGCTGCCTGGTCGAGGCGGCGCGCAAGTGACGCTTCGGCATGAGCCGGTCCCAAGCGCGCGCGAACGCGGCATCAATCCGCTCAGTGCTCCAGCCAGGCCGATGGGCTGCAGCGACTCGACACGGAAGGAGCGGGAATTCAGTCGCGGTTTCCTGCGCAGTGGGGCCACCATACCCCGGTCCTGCGCATGCCGTTGGGCCAGGGCGCCGGGAGCTTCGGCACGACCTGTCCGGCGGCGCAGGTCTGTACACGTTGGTGAGCCTGCCTGTGTGTCGCCACCTTCCGGTGACCGCTTGCTTGCGCCTGGACATCGGCATGCCGGGAGCGTGCCTGTCACCACCTTCGGCTCGGGGGCGACAGCCGCCCTCACCGCCGCGCCAGCACCGGCCCCAGCGCCGCTCCCGTGTGACTGGCCGGATTGCCGACCAGCGCCTCCGGTGTGCTCTCGCCCACCACCGCGCCGCCTTTGTCGCCGCCCTCGGGCCCGAGGTCGATGATCCAGTCGGCCTCGGCGATCACGTCGAGGTCGTGCTCGATCACGACCACGCTGTGGCCACCATCGACGAGCCGGTGCAGCACGCGGATCAGCCGCTCGACATCGGCCATGTGCAGGCCCACCGTCGGCTCGTCGAGCACATACAGCGTGTGCGGCGCCTTGTTGCCGCGCCTTGTCACGTCGTCGCGCACCTTGCTGAGTTCGGTGACGAGCTTGATGCGCTGGGCCTCCCCGCCACTCAGTGTGGGTGACGGCTGGCCGAGCGTCAGGTAGCCCAGGCCCACGTCCTTGAGCAACTGCAGCGGGTGTGCGATGTGCGGCATCGAGGCGAAGAACTCGACCGCTTCGTCGACCTCCATCTTCAGCACATCGCCAATGCTTTTTCCGCGCCAGCTCACCGCCAGGGTCTCGGCATTGAAACGCGCGCCGGAGCACACGTCGCACGGCACCTTCACGTCGGGCAGGAAGCTCATCGCGATGGTGCGCATGCCTTGGCCTTCGCAGCCGGCGCAACGTCCTTCGCCGGTGTTGAACGAAAAGCGCGCGGGCGCGTAGCCGCGCGCCTTCGCCTCGAGCGTCTCGGCAAAGAGCTTGCGCACCGCGTCCCAGAACCCGATGTAGGTGGCCGGGCAGGAGCGCGGCGTCTTGCCGATCGGTGTCTGGTCGACCTCGAGCACGCGGTCGATGAAGCCCCAGCCTTCGATCGAATCGCAGCCCTGCCAGTTCGGCTTGCCGCCGCGCTGGTTGATGAACTGCAGGTTGGCCAGCAGCACGTCGCGCGCCAGCGTCGATTTGCCGGAACCGCTGACCCCGGTGATCGCGACCAGCCGCTTCAGCGGCAGGTCGACGCTCACGTCGCGCAGGTTGTGGCGCGAGGCGCGGTGCACGGTGAGTGGGCCGTACTGTTCGCGGTCACTCGCGGATGGGGCGACACGGCGCACGGCCCTTGCCTGCGCGCGGACAGGGGCGGGTGCCGCCGAGGCTTCGCCGACTGCGCTGGCTGCCACGACCCGCCTTTCCGCTCCGGCGGACGCCGCGGGTTGCTCTCCCCGCCCCCCAGACGCCGCGGGCTGCTGTCTCGCTCCGTCTGAAAGAGGGTGAGGTTGAGGGTGAGGGCCAGACGCATTCCCGCTCGCCTCCGCCTCGAGAACAGCGAGCTCGGCCTCGACCCTGCCGCTGGCGGGAAGAGGCAGCTAAGTTGTCGCTGCTCCTCCGGAGCGCAGCGCGAGCGCGGCCCTCGCGCGCTCACTGGAAGCGACTGGCTGCGGCGCGGACGAAGCGCCACCGGGCAATCCCGCAGGCCGGACCGGCAGCGACACCGGGCGCCGCGGCTGCAGCGGGTGCACCAGGGGGTGCGCGAGAAAGCGCCCGGTCACCGACCTGGGATTGCGCGCGAGGTCGGCGACGCTGCCCTCGGCCACCAGGTTGCCGCCGCGCTTGCCGGCGCCGGGACCGATGTCGATGATGTGGTCGGCGCGCCGGATCGTGTCTTCGTCGTGTTCGACCACGACCAGGGTGTTGCCCTTGTCGCTCAGCGTCTGCAGGGCATTGAGCAGCACCTGGTTGTCGCGCGGGTGCAGGCCGATGGTCGGCTCGTCGAGCACGTAGCACACGCCCTGCAGGTTGCTGCCGAGCTGCGCCGCGAGGCGGATGCGCTGGGCCTCGCCACCGCTCAGCGTGGGCGCGGCGCGGTCCAGCGTGAGGTAGCCCAGGCCCACCTCTTCGAGGAACTCGAGCCGGCTCCTGATCTCGCTGATCACGTCGCGCGCGATCTCGGTGTCTCTCGCATTCAGGTGGCCGGCGCGCTTCAGGCCGTCGACCCAGACGCGCGCATCGGCCACGGCCCAGTGCCCGATCGCGGTGATGGGCTGCGCGTCGAAGGTCACGAGCCTCGACGCCGGATTCAGCCGGGTGCCGGCGCAGTCGGGACACGGCGCGTCGATCACGCCTTCGACGTCCTGCTCCTCGGACGGGAAGCTCTGCTCGCGGCCGTCGGTGTCGCGCACCGAATCGTCATAGGCCTTGCGCTGCTCGCGCGTCAATGCCAGGCCGGTGCCGACGCAGGTGGCGCACCAGCCGTGCTTGCTGTTGTAGCTGAACATGCGCGGATCGAGCTCGGGGTAGCTGGTGCCGCAGGTCGGACAGGCGCGCTTGGT
>JBDSBD010000171.1:0-8493 GCA_039921765.1 Burkholderiaceae bacterium | reverse complement strand
TTGCGCCGGCGTGAGCCGCAGTGCCACGGCGTGATCGCCGCCACGCGCGGCAACCACGGCCAGTCGGTCGGCTTCGCGGCGCGTCGCACCGGCTTGAACGCCACCATCGTCGTGCCGCACGGCAACTCGGTCGAGAAGAACGCGGCGATGCGCGCGCTCGGCGTCGAGCTGGTCGAGCATGGCGATGACTTCCAGGCCGCGCGCGAGCACGCCGGGCAGATCGCGCACGATCGTGGCCTGCATCTGGTGCCTTCGTTCCACGCCGATCTGGTGCGTGGCGTGGCGACCTACTGGCTCGAGTTCTTCGCCGCGGTCCAGCCCGAGGTCGTGTTCGTGCCGATCGGCCTGGGCTCGGGCATCTGCGCCTGCGCGCTGGCGCGTGCCCACACCGGCGTGCGCACGCGCATCATCGGCGTGGTCTCGGCACATGCCCTGGCCTATCAGCACTCGTTCCGCGAACGTCGCCCCATCGAGGCGCCCGTCACGACGGAACTCGCAGACGGCATGGCCTGCCGCGTGCCCGAGCCGCAAGCACTCGAGATCATCCTGCGCGAGGTCGATGACGTGATTGCGGTTTCCTACACCGAGGTGGCGAGCGCGATGCGTTCGTTGTTTGCCGACACCCACAACGTCGCCGAAGGCGCCGGCGCCGCGGCGCTGGCCGGCGCGCTGCAGCAGCGAGCGACCTGGGCCGGCCGCAGCATCGGTGTGCCGATAAGCGGCGGCAACGTCGACAGCGCGCTGTTCGCGCGCGTGCTGGGCGGCTGAGCTATCGGTGCCGGCGCAGCCGCCAGGCGCTGCCCAGCGCCTGCCAGGCGGCGGCGCCATCCGGGTCCTGTTCGCGCGCAAGCGTCGAGTAGCGCCGCACCACGACGAAGGCGCAACTCGCAAGCAGCGCGAGCAGCGCACTCGCCAGCACGATCAGCGCGCGGCTCGGCTTGGACTTGCGATCGGGTGGCAGCGCCACGTCGACCACCTGCAGCTCCGGGCCTTCCTTGGCTTCGTCAAGCTTGGCGACCTCGAACTGGCGCAACATGCTCTCAAGCAGGGTTTCCTGGATCTTGAGTTCGCGGCGCGCGCGCACGTACTCGAGGCCGGCTTCGGGCAGCTTGCCCACCGGCAGGTCAATGGCGCTGCCGGTCGTGGGCCCCTGGCTCGATTCCATCCGCGCGAGCTCGACGCGCAGCGCCGCGAGCTCGGAATTGAGCTGCATCACCTGGGGGTTCTGCGGCGTGGCCGAGGTGCGCAGCACCTTGAGCTGGACCTCGCGCTCGGCGATCATCGCGCGCACCTGCGCGGCCGCGTTGATCAGCGCCTCGGCCTGCTTGTAGAGCACGATCACGCCGGTCTTGCTCTGCACCTGCAGCAGGTTCTGCTCGGCCTTGATCAGGTTCTCCTTGGTGTCCTGCAACTGCTTGGCAAAGAACACGCGGCGCAGTTGCGCCTCCGACACCGCGAGGCGGCCGAGCACCTTCGTCACCTCGTCGGCGTGCGCGTTGGCCAGCGCGGCGGCGAACTTCGGATCCTCGTCGTCGACCTCCACCGAGATCACGCCGCTCTTCTTGTCGGACGCGACGCGAATGTAGTCGGGCAGCTTCTTGCGCAGTTCCTCATAGGTCTTGACCTCATAACGCTGCTTCAGGTCGAAACGCTGGTCGAGCGCGCGGTCGACGCTGTCGCTCTTGAGCAGTGCCACATAGAGCTCGTCGGAAGTCTTCGGGGCGAGGCTGCCGGCCAGGCCGCCGAGCGCCCCGAGTGCCGCCAGTGCCGCGGTGGAGCCGCTCTGTTGCTGGGAGTTGGGTGCCAGCAATGTGGCGCGCGCGGTGAACATCGGTGGCAGCAGCAGCGCGACGATCAGCGCGATCACGCCGGCCGCCACGGTGACGGTGGCGATTTGTCGCTTGCCCTCGCCGATCCAGGTCAGCAGATCCACCAGGCCGACCACCGGGCCGTCGTCGAACTCGTCGTCGGTCACCGCCGGGCTGCGCTCACGCTCGTTGCTGTTCATGCCCATTGACTACCGGTTGATCGAATGAATGGCGGCGATCCCCAACCCGAACTGCGAGAAGATCTGCGACCAGTCCTTGAGGTTGCGCACGAAGGCCCGGCCCCAGGTTTCGTAGTCGAGCTGGTTGGGCACGACCAGGGCGTCGCCCGGGTGCATCGGCTCCGACTCCAGGCTGCTGCGGCCGAAGAAGCCGCGCCGGTCGCCGGCATGGCTCACGGTCCCGTCGGCGCGCAGGATGAACATGTTCGACGGGTCGGCGGCCTCGTCGGCGCCGGCCAGCTTCAGGTAGTCGCCCGCGGTGCGTCCCGGTTTCCACAGGAAGGCGTTGCTGTTGACCACCGCCCCTGCCACCGTCACGAAGCCCGGGCGCGCCGGCACGATGATGCGGTCACCGCCCTCCAGCGGCACGTCGGGCAACTCGGCCAGGGTGTCGACGTCCACGGTCAGCTCCAGCGCGATCCGGCCGTTGGGCTGCACCTTGCGCAGTCGCGACAGCTGCGCCTCGGTGGCGGAGTTGCTGACTGCGATCGATGACGCGGCGCTGTCGCCGTCGCGCCGGTTGGCGGCGTCACGCGCGGTCTGCACCGAGGTCAGCGTTTCCAACCGCGCGATGGCCGCGGCAAGGTTCTCGCTTTGCTGCTTGCGCGTCGATTCGCGGCTGAATTCCAGCCCGTAGAGATAGGCCTGCGGCGTGAAGCCGCCGGCGCGCGCCGCCAGCGTGTGCAGCGTGTCACCGGGCTGCAGTTGATAGACGCCGGGCGACTCGACCTCGCCTTCGAGCGACACCAGCCGGGTCTGGCGCGACACCGGCACACGGATGTCCTTCTGGCTGTAGACCGTGACCACGTCGCCGGGCATGAGCTCGAGGTTGTTGGCCGGGTCGCCCTGCAACACCGCCTTGCCGAGGCTGAACGGGATGACCTGGGTGGTGAGGTCGGCCTTGTTGAGCCGCTCGATCACCGCGTAGTCCCAGTTCAGCTCGTCGAACAGGGCGGTGGGGGCCTTTCTCGAGCGTTCCACCAGCGCGCGGTCTTCGTCGCGTTGGCTGTGCTCACGACCTTGCTCCAACGAGCCGGTAGCTGCGGCGCCGCGTTCGTCGATCATCTGCACCAGCAGGTTCTTGCGGCGATAGAAGTCGGGCGAGATCAGCGCGTCGGGGTCGGGGATCAGGTCGCGCACGCGCATGCCGGGCGTGTACGGGTAGCGCAGCGGCTGGGCCACATGGCCCTTCAGGGTCACCGCGTTGGCGAACTGGGGCGAAATCGCCAGCAGGGTCAGCACGTCGCCGTCGCGCAGCGGCTTTTGCAGACCGTCACCGTCGAGCCGGAACTCCTCGACGAAGCGCGCCGCCTTGGGCTGGCTTGCGTCCACCCGCTCCAGCTGGGCGCGGTTCGGGTTCGCCAGCAGTGGCGTGCCACCGGCGTAGCGCAGCACCTCGCGCACGGGCTCCTGCGGGCTCTTCAACTCGAAGATCGCCGGCGTGTCGAGCGCGCCCGTGAGTGCGACCTGGGCTCCCGAGGGTTGGAATACGACCACGTCACCGGCGCTGAGCTGCACGTCCTTGGACTTGTCGCCCTGGACCAGAAACTCGTAGATGTCGAGCTCGGAGACCACGCGGCCGTCGCGGCGCAGCAGCACCTTGCGCATCGAGCCGTTCGGCGCCGGGCCACCCGCGGCCACCACGGCAGAGAGCAGCGTCGACTGGCTGGACAGCGTGTACACCCCTGGGCGCTCGGCGGGCCCGACGACGAAGATCTTGACGCCACGCAGCTGGCCGAGCGAGACGTTCAGATCGAAGTTCTTGTAGAGACGGGCGAGCTGGCCGCGCAGGTTCTTCTCGAGGTCCGCGGCCTTGACGCCGGCGACGGTGAAGCTGCCCACGTTGGGCAGGTGCAACTGGCCGTTGCGATCGACGACGGCGCGGTAGTCCACATCGATCGAGCCCCAGGCGCGCAGGATGATCTCGTCGCCCGGGCCTACGGTGTAGTCCGCCGAGACCGGAATGTTGTTGACCGGCGAGTAGCTGTCGGCGGCTTCAGCGAAGAAGCGCGAGCCGAACAGTGGCAGCAGGCGACCGTTCGCGGCTTCGACGAACTTCTGGAACTGGCTCGGCGGCGGGGCCGGACGGTCGGGGCGGGGAGGGGCGACCGCCGGTGGCGCTTTGCTCGGCGCGGGTGCCATTGGCGGCGGCGGGCTGTTGCGGATCGACGTCGGCTCGGTCGGCATGCGGCGGTTGTCGACGCTTGCGCCGGCCGGCACCTGCTGGCTCCTGGGCGCGTCGCCCTGCGTGATGAAAGGGCCGCTGGGGCGCTCCGCGGGCGTGGGGTAGCTCGGCGTGTTGAAGGTGCCGGCGGGGTTCGGCCCGTCGGCGGCCTGCGCCAGCGCGGCCCCCAGCACCAGACACATCGCGGCAAAAAGGCGTCGGGAGATAAAGCGGGAAACTGTCATGAGGGCCGGCGGCGAAGTCGATATCAGACGCAGGCCGCTCAAGCGTGGCCCACACCGTCACCGCAGGCCCGGCCGCGTCGGCGACCGAGCCTGCGCTGAGCTCGTGTTGACCGGGAATGATCGGTCAGGGCGCGATGGTAACGGATGCGCCGACGGGTGCGGTCCTGCCGGGCCCGGCCTCGGGCCGGACCGAAGTGCCTGTGACCACAGTGCAGGACAGGCCTCGGAGTGAGCCAACTTCGCTGCGTTGGCTCAGAGGTGCCCGACCCGGTGGGAGGCTCGACGGGGCCTCCCGGCGATAGCGGTCGTGGCACGCCTTGCAGCTCTTGCCGGTTTCGCCGACCGCGGCCTTGATCGCGTCGAGGTTGCCGCTCTTCGCGGCCAAGTCGAGCTTGGCCGTTGCGTCCCGCATCTTCTCGACCGCGATCTTAGATGGGGCCGTCTCGCTCGACACCTTGGGCTCGGCACGCGTGGCAAAACCCTTCTCGATAACAGGAACTCGATAACAGGGGCGAAGCCGACGAAGATCAGCTTCGGGAGCGTCGCGGCGATCTCGGCGTTCGCGCTCGTGGCCCTGGCGTCGAACGGCGCCTTGCCGCTCGCCATCGCGGCGACGCGGCCGAAGTGCGCCGCCATCACGGTCACGGCGGCCGTTGCGATCGTGGCAACTGATCGGACGATTCATGCGGAGTTCTCCTGGCGCTGGGAAGGGATGCGACAAGGCGGGAGGGCGTGTGGTGTCGAGCTGCCCCTGGATCGATTCCCGAACTCGGGGAATATCCCAGTGTGCCGCTGCACCGGGCCGGTTCCGGTTATCTTCCGGCATGCGAACAACGATGTTGAGCGATGGGTGACGAGTCGAGCCGGGTACGGGGGTGGGATTTGCCGACAGGCTTCTTTCACTGGCTGCTGGCGGCTGGCGTGAGCGGCTCGGTCTCCGGCGCCTGGATCGGTGGCGACGCGATGCTGTGCCCCATGCGCCTGGGGTTTGCGGTGTTCACGCTGCTCGCGTTTGGCCTCCTGTGGGGTTGGGTCGGCGGGGCCAGGTCACGCTTCTCGAGCTTCCTGTCTGCGCCGTCCGCGCTGCTGCGCTACCTGCGCAGGCAAAGCCGTCCGAGCGAACTGCATGACGTCGGCCACCACCCGCTCGGCGCTTTCTCGGTATTTGCGTTCCCGCCCACGCTGGCGCTGGTCGGCGCGCGTGCCGCCGCTGGGACCTGGGTCGTCCGGCGCGGCGGCTGACTCCTTGGCGCGCGCATCCTGTCAGAGTTCACGAGTCCGCCCCGATCTCGCACCGACCCACCCCCTGCCCGACCATGCCCGACTTACCGCCTGAGATCGCGCTGATTCGTCTCGATGCACCCGGCGCGCCGGACCTGGTCGTCGCGGCGCGGGCAATCTTGCGTGACTATGCGAACAGCCTGGCCTTCGACCTGGGGTTCCAGGACTTCGACGCCGAGCTGGCCGGGCTGCCGGGCGAATACGCAGCGCCGGGCGGGCTGCTGTTGCTGGCGCACGTTGACGGTGCGCTCGCCGGCTGCGGCGCCTTCCGGGCGCTGGCCGATGTCGACTATGCCAACGCCTGCGAGATGAAGCGCGTGTTCGTGCGCCCGGCGTTCCGGCGCTTCGGCCTGGGCCGCATGCTGGCACAAGCTCTGCTGGACGAGGCGCGCCGCGCCGGCTATTCGACAATGCTGCTCGATACGCTGGACGACATGGAAGCGGCCCGCGAGCTCTATGCGGCACTCGGCTTCGCGGAGATCCCTCCGTACTACTTCAATCCGATCGCCGGCGCGCACTACCTGAAGGCCGATCTGTGAAGGCCGAACCGGAATGTGCCGGGCGAGCGCGTTCCCAGCGTACGATGGTGTGGCCTCGATCCTTCGTCGTGCGCCGCGCACCACCCCTGTCCGAACCCCTCCGGGAGGTCCATGACCGAATCACAGAGCTCATCGTTTGAATTGCGCGCCGGCGGCCTGCGCCTGGCGTTGCGTCCGGATCTCGGAGGCTCGATCGCGGGGCTGTGGCACGGCGCGACACCGATCCTGCGCTCGACCGAACCGCCCGCGCTCGCCGGCTCGCGAGACGCGGGTTGTTTTCCGCTGCTGCCGTACTCGAACCGCCTAGCCTACCGGCGCTTCCGGTGGAAGGGACGCGACTACACCACGGCAGCCAACTTTGACGCCAGCCCGCATTCGCTGCATGGCGTGGGCTGGTTGCGCCGCTGGGACATCGAATCGTCGAGCGCGGTCGAGGTCGTGCTGCGCTGCGTTCATGTTGGCGACGCCGATTGGCCGTTTGCATTCGAGGCGCGCCAGTACTTCACGCTGACGCCGCAATCGATGAGCGTGCAGATGGTTTTCACGAACACCGCCGACGTGGTGCAGCCGGTCGGCCTGGGCTGGCACCCGTACTTTCTGCGCCGCGCGCGCAGCCGTCTCCACATCGAGGTGTCGGATCGCTGGGACACCGACGCGACCCATCTGCCGACCCGCAAGCTCGCGCAACCCGGCATCGACGGCGACGTGGTGCATCTCGACTTCGACCATTGTTTCGAAGGCTGGCGCGGCCCGGCGCGCATTCGCGATGAGAAGTTCTCGCTCCAGCTGACCTCGTCGCTGCCGTATCTCGTCGTCTACACGCCGCCGGACAAGGAGTACTTCTGCGTCGAGCCGGTCAGCCACGTTCCGGACGCAATCCACCGGGATGAGCCGCTCACGCATGGCCTCAAGAGCGTGGCGCCGGGCGAACGCATCGACGCTTCGATGAAGCTCGAGATCGGGGTGCTTTGATGCAGCCGGCGGCCGAGTTGCGCGTGGCGGTGGCTTCGGCCGCGCTGCTGGGCGAGTCGCCGGTCTGGCAGCCGCGCGAACGCGTGCTGTATTACTGCGACATCGCGGGCCATCGGCTGCAGCGCCTCGACCCGCGCAGCGGCGAGCTGGTGCACTGGGATTTCGACACCGATGTGGCGAGCTTCGCGCCGCGGGTGGATGGCTCACTGCTGCTCGCGATGCGTGACGGCCTGTGGAACTTCGACCCCCGAAGCGGCGCGCGCACGCGGATTTGCGAGCCACCCTACGATACGCGAGTCGAGCGCTTCAATGACGGCAAATGCGATCCGCAGGGACGGTTCTGGGTCGGCACCAGCTACGAGCCACGCACCCCCGCGTTCGCGACGCTGCATTGCTGGGCCGAGGGTCGCCTGACACTGCGCGGCGATGCGATGACGGTCGTCAACGGCCTGGCGTGGAGCCCGAGTGGGCGCACGATGTACTGGAGCGACACCACCACGCACACCATTTTCGCGGCCGACTTCGATCCGGCCAGTGGCGCGATCAGTGCGCGACGCGTGTTTGCGAGTTTTGCGCGCAAGCGACCCGATGAGCCGCTCGAAGCTTATGGGGGCCGGCCCGACGGCGCCGCGGTCGACGTGCAAGGTCGCTATTGGGTCGCGATGTTCGAAGGCCAGCGCCTGCTGTGCCTGTCGCCCGAGGGCGAGGTGGTTCGGGATGTGGCTTTGCCGGTGCGCTGCCCGACCATGCCGTGCTTCGGCGGCGATGATCTCAAGACCCTGTACATCACCACGGCGCGTGAGAATCGTCCCGCTGCCGAGCTCGCCGAGCAACCGCTCGCAGGTTGCGTGCTGGCGCTCGACGTCGACGTGCCGGGCCTGCCCGTCAACTTCGCAGCCTGACGCGGCTGGAAGCCGGGCGTGTGCCCGACCGTTCTGGAGGGCGCGGGTTTCCTCGTATAATTCCGAGGCTTTGCTGCAAGCGACCGCGCGTCACCCGCACCATGTCTGATCCGATCGTCCGTGGTGCAGGCCGCCAAGGCTGGAGAGATGAGGCCGAAGAAGCCCCCTTCAAGACTTGGACCCGCGAGCAGGCGCAGGCCCTTCGGGCCAAGGACCCACCGCTCTCGCCATGGTGGGTTGTCGCGCTTCAGGTCGTGGCGGGGCTCGCGTGTTGCGCCGTGGTCTGGGGCTTCACGCAGCGCAGCGAAGTGGCCTGGTCGGCGCTGTATGGCGCGGCCGTGGT
>JBDSBD010000170.1:0-10665 GCA_039921765.1 Burkholderiaceae bacterium | reverse complement strand
GCCTCGATGATCTCGATGTCGTAGCCCGGGCCGAGCGCGCGCGCCGCGTTCGCCAACAGCTCGAACATGACGTTGACGCCCACGCTCATGTTCGGCGCCAACAGGATCGCGATCTGCTCGGCGTGCGCGGCGATGCGCGCCTTCTGGTCATCGCTGAAGCCGGTCGTACCGATCACGGCCTTGACGCCGAGCGCGCGGCACTGCTCCAGATGGGCGAGCGTGCCTTCGGGGCGCGTGAAGTCGATCAGCACCTGCGCGTTGGCCAGACCGGCGCGCAGATCGGCGCTGATGCTCACGCCGGTGGTGTGGCCGAGCGCCGCACCCGCATCGCGCCCGAGGCTCGGGCTGCCGGCCAGGTCGAGCGCGCCGGTCAGCACCAGGTCATCGGCGTTCACGACCGCCTCGATCAGCATCTGCCCCATGCGGCCCGAGGCGCCAGCGACCGCGATGCGCAGCGGATCCGCGCCTGGCGCAGCGCCCGTCGGCAAGACCTCGAGTCCCGGCGCGCTCATCGGGCCGGCTCCAGTGGCGGATAGCTTCGCTCCGGGCCCACCGGCGCCGCCTCCGTGGCGGGTGCGGGTCGGGGCGGTATCGGCAAGGCCTGGATCTGCTCGGCGCTGAGCTCCAGGATCGGTGCCTTGGCGGCGGTCTTGAAGGTATCGATCGAGGTGATGAAGTCGTGCTCGGTCGGCAACTCGCCTCCGGTGTCGATGCTCTTGAGCGCGTCGCCGTCGAATCGCACGACGACGCGGCGCATCTGCGGCTCGGTGCCCTGGCGACGGATCGTGAAGACGTAGTCCCAACGGTCGGCGTGGAACACGTCGGTCAACAGCGGCGAGCCGAGAATCTCGCGCACCTGGAGACGGCTCATGCCGGGTCGGATCAGTGCGGCCTGCTCCTGGGTGACGACGTTGCCCTGCACGATCTCGATCTTGTACGGCGTGATGACGCCGAGCAGCTTGCCGGTCGAGGGCTGCATCGACTGGCAGCCGCCCAGCGCGATCAGGCCCAGGATGAGCGCAGGCGAGGCACATCGCGCGGCGGAAGACGGTCGGAAACGCATGGTGTTGGAACCGGCGCGCCGGCAGCGGGCGCCAACCTCGATATGATGGTTCATTCTAGCGGCTGAGCGTTGTCCGCTCGGCCCGCATCCGCTTCACGCTGCCGGACCATCCATGACCCACGCTGATGAACTGAAGAACAGCGGCCTGAAGGCGACCCTGCCGCGAATCAAGGTGCTGGAGGTGTTCCAGAACTCGGCGCAGCGCCACCTGAGTGCCGAGGATGTGTTCAAGCTGTTGCTGGCCGAAGGCGCCGACGTCGGTCTGGCCACGGTCTACCGGGTGCTGATGCAGTTCGAGCAGGCCGGCCTGCTGTCACGCAACCACTTCGAGGCCGGCAAGGCGGTGTTCGAGCTCAACGAGGGCAAGCATCACGACCACATGGTGTGCGTGGACTGCGGGCACGTCGAGGAGTTCTTTGATGCCGAGATCGAGAAGCGCCAGCATGCCGTGGCGCTGGCGCGCGGGTTCGAGCTGCAGGATCACGCGCTGTCGCTGTACGCGACCTGCACCAAGAAGAACTGCGCGTTCCGCACGAAATAGGGTTACTCGGGCTCCGGCTTGCGCATCGCCTTGGCGTGGCGCTCGATGAAATCCTTGTAGGTGTCGATGCCACGCAGCTGCAGGATGGCGTTGCGCACGGCCGCTTCGACCAGCACGGCCAGGTTGCGGCCCGCATCGACCGCGATCACGGTCTTGCGCACCGGGACGTCAAGGATCTCTTCCTACAGCGGCTCGTAGGGCAGGCGCTCGAACTCGCGGTCCATCGTCTCCTTGCGCACGAGGTGCACGATCATCTTGAGGCGCATCTTGCGGCGCACCGCGGTCTCGCCGAAGATCGCCTTGATGTCGAGCAGGCCGATGCCGCGCACCTCGAGCAGGTTCAGCAGCAGATCGGGGCAGCGTCCTTCGAGGGAGGTTTGCGACACCCGGTACAGGTCCACGGCGTCGTCGGCCACCAACCCGTGGCCGCGTGAGATCAGCTCCAGGCCGAGTTCGCTCTTGCCCAGACCGGACTCGCCGGTGATCAGCACCCCCACGCCCAGGATGTCAATGAAGACGCCGTGGCGCGTGGTGCGCTCGGCGAAATGCTGGCCAAGGTAGCTGCGCACCACGTCGATCACGTGGCCGGCCGACTGGCGGGTTGTGAACAACGGGATGTCGGCGCGGTCGCACATCGCGACCAGCTTGTCGGGCGGCGTCTCGCCATCGGCGACGATCAGCACCGGAGGCTCGAGCGTGACGATGCGCGAGATGCGGCGCTCGGTGGCCTCGGGGTCGCTCTCGAGGAAGGCAACCTCGCGGACGCCGACGATCTGAACCCGATAGGGGTGGATGTAGTTCAGGTAGCCCACCAGGTCGGCGGCCGACTCTGCATTGCGCACGGCCGCTTCGTCGAACTCGCGCTCCGGATGGGCGTGACCGGCGATCCACTCCCACTCGAGAATGCCGCGGTGCTCTTCGAACAGCGCCTCGGCGCTGATGACGCTGGGTTTCATGGCGTGGCGGGCCGCGCGGCGGCCGTCAGAAGGGCTGGAACGGGGCTTGGGCGCCCGCCGCGGCCGACGGCCGGCGCGGTGCACGCCATCAGGCCACCGACTTGAGCGGTTCCCAGTTCGCGATCAGTTGGTGCACGGCGGCCGCGTCGCCCTCGGTCTTCAGGCGTTCGCGCAATTCGCGGTCCGACAGCATTGCAGCGATCTCGGACAGGATCTCCAGGTGGCGTTGCGTGGCCGCTTCGGGCACCAGCAGGAAGATCAACAGGCCGACCGGTTCGTCGTCGGGGGCATCGAAGGGGATGGGTTGCTCGACCCGCAACACGGCGGCGAGCGGGTTCTTCAAACCCTTGATTCGGCCGTGGGGAATCGCCACGCCGTGCACCAGGCCGGTGGAGCCGAGCCTCTCGCGCGCGAACAGGTTGTCGGTCACGGTGGCCCGAGCAATTGCGTGTTGATTCTCGAACACCAACCCGGCGTGCTCGAACACACGCTTCTTGCTGGTGGCGTCGACCCCGACCAGCACATTGCTGGCGGGCAGGATGGCAGCGAGGCGATTCATCGGCGGCGCTCTCAAGGGCCCGGCCTCTCGGCCGACCCCACGATCATCAATGTGGCAAGAGCTTGAATTATGGGACGCATCTTCGCGTCCAGGGCAAGCCCGGTGTCCCTGGGGTGTCAGATTGTGCATGGGCTGCCACATTGCAGCAACGCACCGACCCCGTGTCCACCCGGGTCGCACGGCCTAAGCAAAAAGGCGACCCGAAGGCCGCCTTGCGGACGGGAGGCGCCGGGGCCTCGGTGGGTTGGCGTCAGACGGGTGCGGTGTCCGCACGCTTGTGCGAGATGTGATGATGGTCCTGCACCTTGTCCTTGTAGCGGCAGACCTGGCGGTCGAGCTTGTCCATCAGTTGGTCGATGGCGGCGTACAGGTCTTCATGAGACTGCTCGACGAAGATGTCCTTGCCCTTCACGCGCAACGTGATCTCGGCTTTCTGCCGGCGTTCCTTCTCCTTCATCTTTTCGACCGAGAGCAGCACGTTGATGTCCACGACCTGATCGAAGTGGCGTGTGACGCGATCCAGTTTCGTCAACACGTAGGCGCGCAGCGCGGGGGTCACTTCGAGATGGCGGCCGCTGATCGTCAAGTTCATGGGGACTCCTTTCACGAGGGTGAGAAAGCGCGCGGCCGAAACGCTGTGCCGCGAGGCAGGAAGAGGCTCGAAACCCGGCCTCGTCGCGACCAGTGTGCCCAGCTTCCCGGACCGTGACAAGGCAGTGACACCAATGCTCACACGGTGTCATGCGGGATGCGCGGTTCGCCCGTTTCTCGGCCCATAATCCGAGGATTGCTTCGCGGAGATGTTCCCTGGACATCCTCACCTTTCGGTGACTGTCCGCGGCGGCGCCATCGTGTCGGAGCCCCCATGCTGAATGTCTTCACGCTGACCCACGGCCGGCTGTTTCAGGAAGAGATCGAAAGCCTCGCCGCGCTGACCCATCTGAAGCCGGTGTGGGTTGACCTGGACGCGCCCACCGACGAGGAAAAAGGCTGGATTGCACAGCACTTCGGTGTGACCATCCCGGCCGACGCCGTCGACGACGACCTCGAAGAATCGGCGCGCTTCTATGAAGAAGACAACGGTGAGCTGCACATCCGCTCCGACTTCCTGATCGACGACGGCGAGTCGGCGCGCAATGTCCGTGTTGCGTTCATCCTGTTCAACAACGTGCTGTTCTCGGTCCACGGCGAGGAGCTCCCGGTGTTTCGGCTCTTGCGGCTGCGGGCGCGGCGCATTCCGGCACTGATCGACGACGCCAAGGATGTGCTGCTCAAGCTCTACGACGCCGACGCCGAGTACAGCGCCGATGCGCTGGAGGGCATCTACGACAGCCTGGAGGCGGTCAGCGCACAGGTGCTCAAGCAGCAGCTCGACGACCAGGCCGCGGGGGAGGCGCTGAACGCGATCGCGCGCGAGGAAGACCTGAACGGGCGCATCCGCCGCAACGTCATGGACACCCGTCGCGCGGTCAGCTTCATGATGCGCAGCCGCATGCTGAGCGCCGAACAGTTCGAGGAGGCGCGCCAGATCCTGCGCGACATCGACTCGCTCGACGGCCACAGCACCTTCCTGTTCGACAAGATCAACTTCCTGATGAACGCCACGGTCGGTTTCATCAACATCAACCAGAACAAGATCATCAAGATCTTCTCGGTGGCCAGCGTCGCGCTGCTGCCGCCGACGCTGATCGCCAGCGTCTACGGCATGAACTTCCGCCTCATGCCCGAGCTGAACTGGTCGCTCGGCTACCCGTTTGCGCTCGCCCTGATGCTGGCGTCGATGGTGGCGCCGTTCGTCTACTTCCGGCGCAAGGGCTGGCTTCGCTGACAGCGACCCCAGCCCGCGGCACGCCGCGGGCTGGGCGTGTAAGAGAGCTGCGAAGCGCCCTGGGGCGAATCAGGGAGGGAGGAGGGAGGAGGAAAGCCGCCCCAGGATTGCATCCAGCGTGGCTGGAAGGCTTCGCAACGAAAACCGTTTCGGGGTTGGCGACGCCACCGGTTCTGCCGGCGCAGGCCGCTGCCTCGATAACGGTTCCGACGCGCAGGCCGCAGCGGAAGTTCCGTCGATTTGCATTCCTTTGCACACGGTCGCGCCGCGTGCCGCCGATCATCCGGCCGCGGCGTGCGCTGCCGGGTCGATCGCGCTCGCTGCCACGGAACACCGTGGCGGGCACCGCCGTCAATGGCCTCGGCGCGGTGGCGCTGGCCGACCTCCAGGCCGCTGTCAGGGCGCCTTGGCGGCGGCCGCGCGCTGCTGATCGGCCTTGCGGTCGGCCACCACCTTCTGTGCACTCGCGCGTTCGCCGACCAGCTTGCTGTACGGCTTCCAGTCGACGCCGGCGGCGGCAAGCAGGTCTTC
This sequence comes from Burkholderiaceae bacterium, assembly GCA_039921765.1. Taxonomy (GTDB): domain Bacteria; phylum Pseudomonadota; class Gammaproteobacteria; order Burkholderiales; family Burkholderiaceae_C; genus JBDSBD01. The sequence continues at coordinate 5,187 of JBDSBD010000170.1, read as the reverse complement.
GCCGAAAGCCGCGCGGGTGGCCATCGACACCAGCGGCAGGCTCGCCCAGGCCGCGCAATCGGCCTGTGTGAACGTGGCCCCTGCGACATAGGGCGAGAACTGCGCGAGCCGCTTGAACGCGGCGATGTTCTTCTTCAGCTGGGTCTCGATGCGCGCTGCGTTGGATGGGCTCAGTTCGCCACCGAAGAAGGCCTTCGGGTACAGCCCGCGCGCAACCAGTTCCAGATGCAGGTCGATGAAGGTGATGAGCTCGTGCACCTTGGCGGCCTGCCACGGATCGGCAGGTACCAGCGGCGGGTTCGGATACTGTGCTTCGATGTAGTCGAGGATCGCCTGGCTTTCGCACAGGCTGCCGTGATCGGTGCGAATGAAGGGAATCTTGCCGAGCGGCGTGGCCGACAGCACGGCTTCATCCGTGCTGCCGGTCGCGACCTTCTCTTCGGAGAAGTCGATGCCTTTCTCCAGCAAGGCGATCTTGACCTTGTTGTAGTAGTTCGAAACGGTGGAACCGCAGAGCACGAGCATGCAAGCCTCCTTCTTGTCAGGTGCGCTCAGTCTAGGTGCCCAACCGTTGCCGAGCTGCCCCGCAGGTGACAATCGGCCATGGCATCGGACTTTTTCGCCAAGCTTTGTCGCCGCAGCGAGCTTCAGGCCCGTGTCGCGGCGCTGGCGCGGCCGGTGGTGTTCACCAACGGCGTGTTCGACATCCTGCACCGCGGCCACGTCAGCTACCTGGCCCAGGCGCGCGCGCTCGGCGCGAGCCTGGTGGTCGGGCTCAACAGCGACACCTCGGCGCGCGCTCTCGGCAAGGGGCCGGATCGGCCGCTCAACGGCGAGTTGGACCGCGCCTGCGTGCTCGCCGCGCTCGAGAGCGTCAGCCTGGTCACGCTGTTCGACGAGGCCACGCCGGTGGAGTTGCTGACGCTTGTGCGCCCGCAACTCTACGTGAAGGGCGGCGACTACGACATCGAGAAGCTTGAAGAGGCGCGGCTCGTGCGCAGCTGGGGTGGCGACGCGCGCGCGCTGCCGTTTGTCGACGGCTACTCGACGAGCGCGTTGGTGGCGCGCATCCGCGGCTGAAGCTCGGCGCGCGGAGCGGTGGGTGCCAACGCGCGTCCGCGCTGAATCGGGTCAGGCTCGGCGGTTCACGAGCACGATGCCTGCCGCCACTGCGGCCAGCGCCACCACGAGGCGCGTCGTGATCGGCTCGCCGAGCAGCAGCGCGCCCAGCAGCAACCCGAATACCGGCGTGAGCAAGGTGAACGCAGCGAGCTGGGTCGCCGGATAGCTGCGAATCAGCCAGAACCAGACCAGAAAACTGAAGAACGCGACCACCAGCACCTGGAACAGCATCGAGCTCCAGACCAGCAGCGACAGCGTTGCAAGTGCCGGTGCGGGCGGTCCCGTCAGCAGCGCGGCCGCACTGAGCAGAACGCCCGAAACAGCGAGCTGGTAGAGCAAGGTCTTCTCGGCGGAGGCCACGTTCAGCGCGCTGCCGCGGATCGCCAGGGTCGTGGCGCCCCACAGGATCGCGGCGAGCACACCGAGTGCGTCGCCGAGCAGCTGGTGCGCGCCCGCCGCGGGCCGAGTGAAGCCCTCGGCGAAAGCCCAGGCCACGCCCGCGAAAGCGATCAGCAGCCCGATCGTCTGCAGCCGCGACAGGCGCTCGGCGCGCGCGATGAACGGCATGCCCAGCGCCACGACGAACGGCGCGATGTAGATGAACACGACCATGCGCGAGGCGGTTGTGTATTGCAGGCCGACGAAGATGCAGACGAACTCGCCCGCGAACAGCCCGCCCGCCAGCAGCCCGCCCGGCAGCGTCGCGTCGCGTCCGAACAGCGGGATGCCTCGAAAGCGCGCCCACAGCCACACCAGCAACGCGCCGACCACCGAGCGAGCCGCGGCTTGCCAGAGTGGCGGCACCTCCGCCAGCGCGACCTTCGCGGCGACCTGGTTCAGCCCCCACAGGAAGCAGCAGAGCACGACCAGGGCGATTGCGAGGAGGTCCAGATGAGGCTTGCGCTCGGTCATGGTGGGCAGCGGGCGGGCGCCGCCGACGGGGTCGGCGAAACGCTTGAGTCGCGGGAGTCGGTGGGGTTGGGCGGCGTGCCGGTAGGCGGTCGGGCGGATAACGGGTGAGTGGCGAGCGAGCGCCGGAGCGATGGTGTCGATGCACCAGACCAACGGGGCCTGTGCATCAATTGATTCGAGACAGGCTGCGGCGTCGCGCCAGCCCATAGGCAAAGGCCGCGCACAGCACTCCCATGACCAGCCCGCTCGCATGCGCCAGCGGTGCAACCGAGATGCCCCAATGCGGCGCCGCCCGCAAGGCCGGGCCCCACGGCGACTCGCTCAGCACCTTCAGGCACAGGCCGGCGAGCACCAGCGCGCCGATGCTGCGTTGCGCGCGCGTGCCTGCGATCAGCAGGTGCATCGCCAGCACCGCAACCCCCGCATGCAACACCCCCGAGAGGCCACCGTAGTGCGCGAGATCGGGGCGCAGCCACAGGCCGAACTGGGTCAGCGGCCAGGCGGCGAGCCAGGCCCACACGCCCGGCCACGAGACGCGCGCGGCCAGACCGAGCGCGGCCACGAGTGCGACCGCGCCGAGGTTGACGAGCAGGTGCGTGGTGCTGTAGTGCACCGCCACGGCGCTGAAGGCGCGCCAGGGCTGCGCCATGGCCAGCGCGGGCTGCCAGTCGAGCCGGCCGCGCTCGAGGCCCCAGCCGGCCAGCGCGCAGCTGCCGAGCAGGAGAGCGAGGCCGGCCCAGGCCCGGGGCGCGCGCATCCAGCGCGCTCAAACGGGATCGGCCGCGCACGCCGTGTCGGCAGGCGCGGGATCGAACACGGTGCGCCAGAGCGCCAGCACCGCGTCGCGTTGTGCCGTCATGGCCTCGGGCTCGAGCTGGGTCGGCTGCTCGTCCAGGCGGGCCCGGTGCTGCGCACGACGCAGTTCACGGTATGCATCGGCGGCCGCGCTGCCGAGCGGCTCGGGCAGCAGGGCACCGGCCTGGGCGCGCTGCAGCAGCGCGATGTTGCCGACATCGTCGAGCATCCCCGCGTGCGCCGCGCCGTGCGCGAGCACCAGGTATTGCACCGCGAACTCCACGTCCATCATGCCGCCGGCACTGTGCTTCACGTCAAAGCAGCCGCCCTTCACGGGATGCGCGGCGCGCACCTTGTCGCGCATCGCCCGCACCTCGGTGCGCAGTGCATCGGCATCGCGCGGTGCGCACAGCACCGCGCGGCGCACCGCGTCGAAGCGCGGCCCGAGCGCGGCCCAGCCAGCGCACCAACGGGCACGCGTCAGCGCCTGGTGTTCCCAGGTCCACGCGGTGTTGCTGCCGCGCCCGGTCTGGTAATTTGCGAACGAGTCGATCGAAGTGACGAGCAGACCCGAGTTGCCGTTCGGGCGCAACGCGGTGTCGATGTCGAACAGCTCACCGGCCGAGGTGCGCAGGGTCAGCCACTGGATCAGCTTGCGCACGAACGCGCCGTAGACCTCGGCGGCACGGTCGACGTCGGCCTCTTCGGCGTCGTCGTAGACGAACACCACGTCGAGGTCGCTGCCATAGCCGAGCTCCTTGCCACCGAGCTTGCCGTAGGCGATCACGGCCAGGCGCGGCTCGGCGCGGTGCGCCGCCTTGAAGTGCTTCCAGGCCCACGCCAGGCTCAGGTTCAGCGTCGCATCGGCAAGCGCCGAGAGGTCGTCGGCGACCTGCTCGACGGTGATGTGGCCCTCGACGTCGCGCACCAGCGTGCGGAACACCTCGGCGTGGTGGGCGCGACGCAAGGTGTCGAGGAGTGCCTCCTCATCGGCCTCGCCGGAGCGCTGCCAGGCGCGGTAGCGGTCTTCGAGTTCACGTGTGAACTCGGCTGGTTCGAAGCGGCCATGCAGCAGCCGCTCATCGGCAAGCTCGTCGATCACGCCGGGGTGCAGCATCAGGTAGCGCATCGGCCAGCGTGCCAGGCCGAGCAGACGCAGCAAACGGTTCTGTACCTCGGGGCGTTCGACCAGCATCGCGAGGTAGCTCTCGCGGCGCAGCAGCGGCAGGGTCCAGTCGACGAACCGGATCGCCGCGTCCATCGTGCACTCGCGGTCGCGCGCGGCCTGGCCGGCGCGCTTGATCAACCGCGCCAGGCGCAGCTTGCTCTCGGCGCGCAGCACGCGGATCTTCGGCTGCTCGCGCAGCGTCTGCACCTGCGCCGCGAGTTCGGGCGGCAGCTGTTCGAGGAAGGCATCGCTGTCGACCGGCAATGGCGCCGCGCCGCAACCGCCGTTGCGACAGCTGCCGGGCTTCGCGGCCGGGGCGCGGCCGTCGTGCAGCAGCGCGTCGAACTCGAGCGCGACGAACTCGCGCGTCGCGCCGAGCAGGTCGAGCAGGTCGCAGGCCGCGGTGCCGGTGGCGGCGCTCGTGCAGTGCGGGTGGCAACTGAAGCCCAGGCTCTGCGCGATCCAGGCCAGGTCCGCGTCGAGCGTCGGCAGCAGGTGCGTCTGCTGGTCGTCGAGGTATTGGATGCGGTGCTCGATGCGGCGCAGGAACTCGTACGCCTCGGCCAGGCGGTTCGCATTCGCCGGCTTCATCAGGCCGCCGGCGGTGAGCTTGGTGAGCGCCTTCAGCGTCGAGCGCGTGCGGATCTCGGGGAACTGGCCGCCGCGCGCCACCAGCAGCAGCTGCACGATGAACTCGATCTCGCGGATGCCGCCGCGCGAGAGCTTCACATCGTTGGCGCGCTCGGGCCGGCCGGCGGCGCGACGCTGGGCTTCTTCGCGCACTTTCGCATGCAGCTGGCGCAGCCCCTCGAACACACCGTAATCGAGATAGCGGCGGTAGACGAACGCGGTGACGAGCCCGCGCAGCGCAAGCGCGCGGCCGCTCTTCACGCTCGCGGTCGGCGCGACGACGCGGCTCTTCAGCCACGCGAAGCGCTCCCACTCGCGGCCCTGTACCTGCAGGTATTCCTCGAGCATCGCCAGGCTGACGCAGGGCGGCCCGGAGTTGCCGTTCGGCCGCAGCGCCAGGTCGACGCGGAACACGAAGCCGTCTTCGGTGGTCTCGCCGATCAGCGTGTACAGGCTGCGTGCGACCTGGGCGAAGTACTCCTGCGCGCTGACCGACCGGGCACCGTCGGTCACCCCGTCCTCTTCGTAGACATAGATCAGATCGATGTCGGAGGACACGT
>JBDSBD010000169.1:0-2840 GCA_039921765.1 Burkholderiaceae bacterium | reverse complement strand
CTCGAACAGCGAGGCCATCTCCCACATCACCCAGTGCGAGATGCCGTTCAGGCGCAGCGCCATCGCGGTGGCCGCAGCGACCGCGCCGACACCGATCTGGCCCTGCGCCCACAACCACAAGGTCGCGCCCGCGGTGGCCAAGACCAGCAACATGCTCAAGGCGTGGTTGACGAACTCGAAACCGCTGACGAGGCGCATCTGGGCGTGCACCGTGAGCATGAACTCCTGCATCGCCGAACGCGCGAAGCCGGCCTCGCGCTGCGCATGCGAGAACAGCTTGACGGTCGCGATGTTGGTGTAGGCGTCGGTGATGCGTCCGGTCATCAGCGAGCGCGCGTCGGCCTGGGCCTTGGCGACCCGCCCCATGCGCGGCACGAAGTACCACAGCGCCAGCGCGTAGAGCACAAGCCAGCCCATGAAGTGCAACAGCAGCCAGGTGTCGAAGCCGCCGACCACCACCGACATCGTGACAAAGTAGATGACGACGAAGACCAGGATGTCGGCCAGGATCAGCACCACGTCGCGTACCGCGAGCGCGGTCTGCATGACCTTGGCCGAGACGCGGCCCGCGAACTCGTCCTGGTAGAAGCTCATGCTCTGGCCGAGCAGGCCGCGGTGGAAGTTCCAGCGCAGCCGCATCGGCAGGTTGCCGGCCAGCGCCTGGTGCTTGAACATCGTCTGCAACGCAATCAGCAGCGGGCTGGCCAGCAGAATGCCGGCGAGCAGCAGCAGGGTGCTGCGTTGCCGAGTCCACAGCTCAGAGGGCTCGACCGCGGCCAGCCAATCGACGACGTGCCCGAGCATGCTGAACAGCAAGGCCTCGAACACGCCGGTGAGCGCGGTGAGCAACGTCATCGCCGCGATCCAGGGCCGGGCGCCCTTGGTGCAGGCCCAGACGAACGCGAAGAAACCAGCCGGAAGCGCCGGCGGCGCACCATCGGGATAGGTAAGGACGAGCTTCTCGAAGCGACCGAACAAGAGGGTCTCCAGGTGGCGGATTCGTGGGCTGCGCCGAGCCGGCGTTCAGGTGAGGCGTCGTGTCACCGCCAAGTCCGGCAGCCTAAACGATGCGTGTGGAGTGGCCCTGCAGCCAGCAAGACTTAGGGTTTTTACCTATACTCAAGGCATTCTCATCACAACTCGCCAGGTTTCATCATGTTCTCGCTTCTGAAGTCGCTTTCCAACCTGTTCAGCATCTCGGCCGCGCCGGCACAGGATCGCGACGAACAGTATCTGGCCGAGGCGACCGACCTTTACGACCTCGAGCGCCGCATGCGCCAGGTCGACTCGGGTCGCCACAACCTGTACGCGATCGGGTCCTACGGCATCTTCATGCGCTGAATCGGCGCGTGAACGGACGCGGCGCTACTTGCCGCGTTGTGTCTTGCCTTTCTCGCCCGTGCGCCACGCGCGCACCGCCGCCAGCGTGCTTGCCACATGCAGGCTCGGATCCAGGCTCTGATAACTGTAGACGACCGTGCTGTCGGGGACGATCACGTAGGAAAGCCGGTTCGCGTAGCCGGGCATCAGCGCCATGGCCGCGTCGAATGACTTGACGATCGCTTTGGATGGGTCGGCAGCGACCGCAAACTTGCCCTGACAGACTTGCTGCGAAAACTGCGCCTGGGTCGCGATGTCGTCGGTCGACACACCGATCACCGTGGCACCCAACGCAGCGAACTGGTCGGTGGCCTCGGCGAACTCATGCGCCTCGACCGAACAGCCGGACGTGAACGACTTCGGGAAGAAGTACAGCACCACCGGGCCCTTGGCCAGCGCCTGCGCGAGGGAGAACTGGAACACCTTGCCGTTCAGTGCTGCCGCCGCGGTGAAATCGGGCGCCTTCTGGCCAACCGCCAGGGCAGCCAGCGCGGGCAGCGCCAGAAACGACAACGCGACGATCGCAGCCGCCATGCCCGAGAAGATGCTGCGCTTCATGCCCGACTCCTTTGGGCGAGGTTCGCCCCAGCCGCCGACGATACGCTCTCGCTCCCGTGCGCGTTGATGGCGCCCTCGCGTCGCCGCTCTGAGGCTAGCGCTCTCGCCGATCCAGCATCGGCAACATCCGCACCAGTGTGCTGTCGCGCCGGACGTAATGGTGATAGAGCGCCGCGGCCGCGTGCAGCCCGATCAGGTAGAAGCCCGCCGTGCCGATGGTTTCGTGGATTTCCTTGATGGATTTCCCAAGCTCCTTGTTCACACCGATCAACGCCGGGAGCTCCGCGCCAAAGAACGGGATCACCTTGCCCGAGGCGCTGAGGGTCAGCCAACCCATGATCGGCATGCCGATCATGAACGCGTAGAGCACCACGTGCCCGGCCCGGGCCGCCCGGGACTGCCAGGCCGAAAGCGGCGGCTCGATCGAGGGCGTGCTGCCGAGCCAGCGGACGACGAGGCGCACGCCAACCAGCAGCAGCACACTCAGGCCCAGCATGAAGTGCCAGCTCTTCACGGCATCGCGCGTTGCGCTGCCCTTCGGAAAGAGATCGTGCAGCTCGATGCACGCGTACACCGCGGCGATCAGCGCCAGCATCAGCCAGTGAAGCGCGATGGAAAGAGATCCGTACCGCAAGGTCGCCGTATTGCGCATGTCCTTGTTCGTTGGCAAGGGTCTCGGAGCGTCCCGCGAGTGCATAGTCCAGTGCGGCGCGACACGATCCGGTGAACCAAGGCGTCCGAGCATTCTGTTGCCGACTCGCCAGAGTCTAGCGACGCCGCGCGCACGCGGGGTTGACCCTGCCGCTCAAAAGGCATCCGCGCCCGCGATACACCGCGATACTCCGCTCCACCCCGCTCGACCTCACTAGGCACAGCGCCCTAAAGTGGCAAGCCACCCTCGA